>JTLC01000045.1 GCA_000798955.1 Firmicutes bacterium ZOR0006
GTCTGTCAACATTTATTGTACGACAGGTTGGTACTGTTGTGGGCTTTTTTTATTTCCACTAGTGCAATTTCATTATACAATTAAGCGTTTTGTTAGTGATTCTAAAATGGAAGGATTGGTTACTGGAGTTAAGTCTTTTGTGGCAATCGGAGTATCAAGGGCAGAGACAGTTAAGCTAAGTGGTGAAACAGATTGGAAGGAATTGAAAATAACGGTTGTTCCGACAGTCAGAACAGTAAAAATGGATACAGCGATTATAATGATTTTCTTCATGGGAAACCTCGTATGTTAATTATGATTAAAAAAATATTTTTTTTAGCTTTTCAAATTATGATTATAACAAAAAATCGAAAAATTAACAATGTTGACTCTGAGTATCAAATATATCGCTAGCGCAACGTGTGATGTTCATCAAGGTGTGAAGGCTGATCTCTCGGAAAAAACTAGCTTGTTTGTATATGACAAGCATTTAATTTTAGTTGCCTTTCCGGTATAATTAAAGTACAGATAAAGGAGACCACCAATGAAGAAACAAAATTTGAATTACCTCCCGATGCTCGTGATGTTACCAGCAATTACCGTTGGTACGCTAGCGATGTATCTCAATCATGTCCCAGCAGCCATATATTTACAAAATATTGCCTGTTTTGCCATTTTAAGTGTGAGTGCATATTTTCTCCTGGAAAATAAGTCACTGTGTCGCCAATTTCAGCCGAAAATGGTGATTATGTTCTGTATTTTGGCATTATTACTAACATTTTTGCTGCCGAGCATTGAAGGTGTTCACCGGTGGATTGCACTGGGACCCATTCAACTGTATGTATCGGCAATTGTGATGCCAATTGTCCTGATTGCGCTCTGGAGTTTAATCCAAAAAGCACAAATAGGCCAAGCAATACTAAGTGTGAGTTGTATCGTAGTCCTTTTGACACTACAACCGGATGCATCGATGGTGACAGCATTTAGTGTTACGAGCATCATAATGCTGTGGCACAAACTTGCAAATTTGCCACGACTCTGCCTTTTGCTCTTTCTTGGTGGGATCACAACAGTGACATGGATCTTTCTTGATGGACTTGCGCCAGTAGCATATGTCGAAGGTATCTTCACGTGGGTACTAGAATTAGGGAGCATCAGCACAATAATCGGCATTGCTGCATTAGCGATACTCGTGTTCCCATTCTTTTTCTTTCCACCAAAGCACAAGCAAATCCTGTCAGTATGTTTCGGCCTCTTTTACAGCCTCCTTTTATTAGCGAATAGTTATGGTAATTTTCCTGTCCCATTGATGGGCTATGGTATTTCGCCAATTATCGGCTATTTTATTGCTATTATGTGGTTCACGAAAGCAAAAATGCAGACTTTCATTAACTAAGGCACGCCAAAAAAGCAGAAGTGAGCTGAGTTTGGGCGAATGAGGAAGTATGACGACAGGATAATTTTTATGAACAGTTGTGAGTTTCGCACCGCATTGCTAGGCTAGAGCATTTCCCGAGTCAGTGTTTACTTTATTACCAGCAACCAATAGTTCAAGCTGAAGGGACTGTACTAACAAACAACTTAATCAACCATTAGTCTAAGCAAAAAAACGACTCTGTGAAAAGAGTCGTTTTTTGTTTAGAACCAGTGAGTTTCTAGAAATAGTTTTGTGGGTTGACTGTATACTGTTGGCGTTCTTCACGACCAGCAGGCATGTAGTTAATTCCTGATAAAACTTCAATATGTAAGTGGGCTCCAAATGAGTTTCCGGTATTCCCGACTGCTCCGATGTTTTGACCACCAGCGACGCTTTGTCCAGCGCTGACGCTAATGCTACTTAAGTGGCCATAAATTGAAACCATTGGATTGCCATTGACGACGTGAGAGATGACAATCATGTTGCCATAGCCACCGTTATCGCCGTAACTTGCTTGAAGGACAACACCATCAGTTAAGGCAACAACTGGGGTTCCCGTTGCGGCCCCAATGTCAGTTCCTAAGTGGGGGCGGGCTGCTGAATACGGGTACTCAGTTGACATGTATTCTAATGTCACAACTCCGCTCGTTGGTCGGTAGAAGCCACCTGATTGGGGAACTTCTGGTGTTGGTGTTGTGTCTGGTGTTGGTGTCGTCTCAGGTGTAACTTCAGGCGTGGTTTCAGGAGTTGGTTCAGGAGTTGCCACTGGCGCGGGAACATAATTTTTTAAGATTTCAAGTTGCGCTTGAATATCAGCTTCACTTAAAGCGAGTGAATCAACATCACCTTGATCGGCTAAGACGGTTTTGGCTAATGCTTGGCGATCAGCCTGGAGTGATTGTAACAATGTTGCGTATTCCGTTTTTCGGCCTTCAGCATCGGCCTTTAATTGTTCCGCCTCAGTTTTATTGGCTTCAATTGTTGTTTTGTTGGCTTCAATTGTCGCCTTATTCGCTTGAATTTCCGCCATTAATTCGTTATCGTACGCTGTTAATTGATTAATTGATTCAATACGTGAAAATAGATCCACGAGTGATTCTGAATTAACGATGAAATCGAGGAACGGATTCGTTTTTGTGCGCATTTGCATATCGACTAATCGGTCGCGTAAAAGTGTTTCTTTTTCGGCAATGGTAGCTTCTAATTCGGTAATTTGTGCTTCTAACTCAGCAATTTGAGCTGTTAAGTTATCAATTGTTGTTTGATATAGATCAATTTCTGTTTGCATATTATTGAGTAAACTTTGAGTTTCTTCAATCCGATTTTGCGTTGACATTAAATTGTTTTGTGACTGTGATAAATTTTGTTGGGCCACCTTATTTTCCGTACTCAACTGTTCGAGTTGAGTTTGACAGGCTTCAACACTCTCGCAGGCATAAGCTGTGAGTGTTTGGGTTGTGAATAATGGTGACACCACCGTTGAAAGTGCGAGAATCGCGACAGTTTTTGAGACGTATTTTTTAAAAGTATGTTGCATTGGACGCTCCTTTAAAATGAGTTTTCAATGTTCATTTTTTTGAATTGAATAGCCTTATTGTAGCACGTGTAAGATTAAAAAAAAGTATAAATATAGGATAGGTGCTCGTTTTTTTAATAAATAAAATTGAAAGCTTGTCACTACAGTTGTAACGGCTTGTCGCAGTCGAAAATTTTTTAATAATACCTCGTTTGATTACCAAAATTTGGCACTTTCAGTTATACTAGAAAGAGAAAAAGGAAGGGGGAAAATGGATGGAATTACAACGTTGTGCCTGGTGTGACTACGATGAGCTATACCGTTATTATCATGATTATCGCTGGGGAAAGCCACTTTTTGATAATCACGATTTGTTTCGTATGTTATGTTTAGAAGGAATGCAGGCAGGCTTAAGTTGGTATCAAATTTTGCAGCGGGAAGCAGCATATGCTGAAGCTTTTGAGCAGTGGGATATCCATAAAATTGCCCAGTATGATGAACGGAAGCGTGCACAATTATTGCAAAATCCTGGTATTATTCGCAATCGTCTCAAAATCAATGCGATTATTGAAAATGCCAAAGCGTATGAACGTATGCAAGCCGAAGGAATCAATTTTACTGATTTTTTATGGGCGTTTGTCAATCATCAACCCCAAATCAATCATTTTGCAACCTTAGCGGAAGTTCCAACACAAACAGTGATTTCGCAACAAATGAGCAAAAGTCTGAAACAAAAAGGGTTCCGATTTGTTGGACCGACAATTTGTTATGCCTTCATGCAAGCAACAGGGATGGTCTGTGATCATCTTACGACTTGTCCACAACATCCGGATAATCATCCAAAAAGCTACTAACAAGACGCCAAATCAGGCGTTTTTTAGTAGCTAGGAGGCTATTGAAAAAGTTGCAAAATCATGAAGAAAAAATTTCCAAAAGATGAAAAAAGTGATACTATAAAGTTATACGGGGAAACCGTTTGCAGAATTTACGAAAAAAGGAGCCATACAGATGAAATTTATCCATTTATCTGACTTACATATCGGAAAACGTGTCAACGAATTTTCGATGATTGATGATCAAACATATATTTTAACGAAAATTATCAATATTATTGATGATGAAAAACCGGATGCCGTGCTGATTTCAGGGGATGTGTATGATAAATCAGTGCCATCAGCTGAAGCTGTTACACTTTTTGATGATTTTTTATTCCGCCTGTCACAGCGAAATTTACAGACCTTTGTGATTAGTGGAAACCATGATTCACCAGAGCGCATTGCATTTGGTGGTCGTCTCATGAATCAAAGTGGTATTTATCTTTCACCAGTCTACAATAAAACGATTGAGCCGATTATGTTGACGGATGAGCATGGCAGCGTAGCAATCTATATGCTTCCCTTTATCAAGCCGACGCATGTCCGCGCGCATTTTCCCGAAGCAACAATCGAATCGTATACACAAGCAATGAAAATTGCCCTAAACCATCTTGAAGTTAATGCAAGTCAGCGAAATGTTTTGTTGACGCATCAGTTTGTTGCGGGATCAGAACGGTCTGAATCAGAAGAAATGTCCGTTGGTGGCTCAGATAATGTCGCCGTCGAAGTTTTTGCGGCGTTCGACTATGTCGCGCTTGGTCACATTCATAAACCACAGAGTGTTGGGCGACCAACAATCCGCTATTGTGGCACACCATTAAAATATTCATTTTCTGAAGCGAATCACCAAAAATCTGTCACTGTCGTGGAAATGGGTGCTAAAGATGAAATCGAAATTCGGACAGTTGCCTTAGTCCCTAAACGTGATCTGAAAGAATTGCGCGGAACATATCGTGAATTAATGGCAAAAAATTATTACGACCAACTCAATTTAGATGACTACTACCGCATTACGTTAACCGATGAAGAAGACGTGCCAGATGCCTTACAGAAATTGCGCATGAATTACAAAAACATTATGAAGCTCGACTATGATAACAAACGGACGGCACAGCAAATGCTCATTGAAGGTACAAACGAAATTGAAACGAAGCATCCGCTTGAGCTCGTAGCTGAATTTTACGAACTACAAAACAATCAAGAACTATCACGTGAACAACATGATTTTCTACAGACGTTAATTGAAACAGTTTGGGAGGAACAACGATGAGACCACAGAAACTAACCGTTTCCGCATTTGGACCATATGCGGGCGAAACCATTTTTGATTTAACACAATTAGGCACAAATGGTATTTACTTGATTACAGGTGATACTGGTGCGGGGAAAACAACCATTTTTGATGCAATTACGTATGCCTTGTATGGTTCAGCGAGTGGTGGCGTTCGCGAAACGACATTCTTCCGGAGTAAGTATGCCGAAGACGACATACCAACCTTTGTTGAATTAACTTTTATCTACAATGAACAAACGTATTATGTGAAACGAAATCCTGACTATGAACGACCGAAAAAAAGTGGAAGTGGTTTTACAAAGCAAACTGCTGATGCCGAATTGATTCACCCAGATGGTCGGCGAGTAACAAAAATTAAAGATGTTGATGCGGCTATTCGTGAAATTTTAGGGATTGATCGCTCCCAGTTTGCCCAAATTGCGATGATTGCTCAAGGGGAATTTCAAAAGTTGATTTTGGCAGATACAAAAGAACGACAAACTATTTTCCGTGAAATTTTCAATACACGGTATTACCAAGTTTTACAAGATAAACTCAAAGCAGAAGCTACAACGTTAAGCAAGGAACTCGTGCGATTAAAGAATAGTGTGAGTCAATATATTGATGGTACTGAAGCTGATAGCGATGACGTGTTGGCTATGGACTTACGAGAAGCGAAAGCCGGAAATATGCCGACAAGTGAAGTCTTAGCGTTACTGACAAAATTAATTGCCCAAGATCAAACTCGTGAAACCGAGACAGTCTCACAACTAGTTACAATTGATAATCAGATTGCTGAAGTGAAAGCAAAAATTGAGCACATGCATAAACTTCAGGAAAAACAAGTCCAACTGGGCCAGAAGCAAACCGAATATGCACAGCTCGAAGAGAGACAACAACGTGCAATCGCTAATTTAGCTGATGCTGAAGCAAAAAAACCGCAATGTGATCAGTTGTTACATACTATTACATTGCAAGAAAATGAATTACCAAATTATCAGGAATTGACACGGATGCAAGCGCACGTACAGGTGAAGCAAGCCGAAATGCAACAGACACAAACACAGTTAGCGGATAGTGAGCAAAAGCAAGCGTTGGCAGAGCAAGCCCGGATAAATAACAAGGCAACGATTGAAGCATTGCAAGAGGCACCAGTCTTGCTCGCACAACTGAAAACGAAGCAAGAAAAGCTTGATGTGCAAGCGAAACAAGTAGCAAAATTACAAGCGGACTATACTGAATTTATCACAACGCTAGAAGATAAAAAAAGAGAATTACATCAAAAAACAGAGCAACAAGTAGCACGTGGACAACAAGTTGTCACGTTATGTGAGCAACTTGAGCATCACCAACAACAAGTAGCAGCGTTTCCCCAGTTAGAAGTAAAAGCTGTAGAATTGAAAAAAACGGGTGAAGAACGTATCAGTCAGAATCACGCATTAGGCGAATTGCAACAACGCTTACGAACAATTGCTGAGTATGAGAACAAGCTAACAGTGGCGCAACAACGGTATCTTGCAGCAAGTGAAACAGCAACACATGCTAAACAGCAAGCCGAGCAACAGTTACAAGCCTACTTAAACGAACAGGCAGGTATTTTAGCACAACAGTTAACACCAGGTAGTCAGTGTCCGGTTTGTGGGTCAACAACTCATCCGCAGAAAGCAATTATTGCTTCGACAGCTCCGACTGAACGTGAGGTTACTGAAGCTAAAAAAAGGGCAGAGGCTGCGGATTTGACGATGCAACGAGCGAGTCAAGAGGCCAACGAATTACGCACAAAAGTACTGACATTGCAAAATACTGCGATTCAAACAGCACAGGCAGTAGTAGGAGTAAGTGAGTTTAGCGCAATAGGACAAGCTGTTCATGATCAAGTGTTGACAAATAATCAACAGCTTCAAGATATGCAAGCAGAGTTGAGCGTCATCAAGCAACAACAACAAAACAAGCAACAACTCGAAGCAACGATTGCTGCCGATACGCAAACGCTGAAACAACTTCAAGAAACACAACAACAGCTCGAACAAGCTATTGCCGGATTGAAGCAACACGTCGTCCTATTAGAAACAACAACTCAAGCTAAGCTCCTTGAACAAGCGAGTGAAACGATTGGGTCAGCGACATTTGCAGAACTCGTTGACAAAATTGTTGCTACCAAGACAGCACTCCGCAATGAGCGTGAAACGCTCAATATCTCAGCAGTTGAGCAAGACGTGCAGCAATTAAATGCAGCGAAGACGCAATTACCAGCACGAGAAGCAGCGGTTAAACAATTTGACGATGCTATTCAAGCGTATAAAACCCAACAGGTAACGAAACAAGTAGAGCTCGCAACAGTGACTACGCAAATCACGGAATTGCAAACAAAGCTATCATACTCGGATGAAGCGACAGCTGTGCAACAGATTCGCGGATTACAGCAGCAAGTACAGATGTTACAACTCGCTTTAACGCAAGCACAACAACAGGTGCAAACTGGACGTGAAAAATTACAACAGTTACTGGGAGAAATGCAAACGCTACAAGCAGATGTTGCAGCAACACCAGCACAGGATACAACGGTTTTAATGGCGGAAATACAAAATTTACAATTGCACAAACAGCAAACCGAAGGCCGAAGAAAAGTAGTGCAAACTCGTCTTGACCGCAATGAAAAGGCCTTTGCTGATATCACCAAACGCTCACAAGAACTTTTGGCAACAGAACAACACTTTATGTGGATGAGTGCCCTTGATAAAACAGCAAATGGGAATTTGAATGGGAAAGAGAAAATCATGCTCGAAACGTTTATTCAAATGACGTACTTTGATCGAATTGTGCAACGAGCAAATCTGAAGCTGATGACGATGTCAGGTGGCCAATATGAATTACAACGACGGAGTGAAGCCCAAAGTAAAAGTGGTAAAAGTGGTTTAGAGCTTGATGTCATTGATCACTATAACGGTTCACTGCGTAGCGTTAAAACATTGTCAGGTGGTGAATCATTCAAAGCTTCGCTCGCACTCGCACTTGGTCTTGCCGATGAAATTCAAGCTTCAGCAGGTGGGATTAAACTCGATACGATGTTTGTTGATGAGGGGTTTGGTTCACTCGATGAGGAATCATTACGCCAAGCGATTCAAACCTTAGGGAGCCTCTCAGAAGAAAACCGCCTCATCGGGATTATTTCTCACGTGGCAGAGCTCAAAGAGAAAATCGACAAGCAAATTATTGTACGTAAAGATAAAAGCGGCGGAAGCTTCGTAGAATTTATTGTATAACCTCGTATACATGCAAAAAACCGCAGATAATCAGTAGGAAAAACGAGAGACCGCTAGTTTACTCGTTTTTTCTCAATTAATCAGTAGGGTTGCTAGAGGAAATAGAATGTGAGTTTCGATGCATACATGAACAAAATCTGTGAAAATATTGGAGGGACAAGAATGGTGAAGGCTGAATTAACCCATAACCCTTATTTAGTGGAAACAAAAGTTAAATTCAATGGAAAAGAGCCCAAAATTAATAGCCTGATTGAAAAATATCAGAATGAAAAACTCCAAGCATGGTTATGCCGTGTTCCAAAATTATTTTATAATGAAATGAATGGCTATGACTTTGACTTTGATTTTTCGGGAACTAGAACTGACTACGAAGGTGTCATTACCGCCTTTTTAGATACTGGATTACTCGTTGAAATTGAAGAACGGAGCGGGAGTAAAGTAACAATTCGTAAAACAAATGGAATTGTTGAGATACAAGATGAGCAGACATATCGTGATCGACCAAGCGATGTTCGCATTTTTTTCAAAAACGAATTGAAATCAGCAGCAGAAAAAAGCCGAGATTTGGGCATTTTGTTAGCTTGGCTAGAAATGACACCAAATCGCCGCTTTGATAATCAAGCGTTTCGTGAGGCAGCAACTGAGCTTTTTGACGAAGATTATACCTATTTGTTGATTCAAGGGTCAAATATTGATACGAGTGCTGTCGAGTTAAGTGATGTTACAATAGAAACAATTACTACGCTTACTGATTTGCCAAATGATCTCACAAATACACCAATTTTATTTTATCTTGATGAACAGACAAAGCCGAGATTTCGTGATTTTTTTGAAAATATTTTAGCACGAAAAGATGTGATTGCCGAGCAACTCTTCTTTTTAGTTCATCCGGAGTTAAATACAGGTCAAATTGAACGAACAATTCAAGACCTAGGTATTAAACAGCCGCAAGTAGTAAAAAGTATTGATGATAGCCTCATTCAAAAATTTTTTGAAGTATATCCGATGACTGAATATATTGGTAATAGCATTCAACTATTGCAGACAGAGACGCAACGAATTACAACACTACTAACTCAAGAAAATGATGCTTCACGCATCCAAAATTATGAAGTTCGTCGTGAAATTGCTCGTCTCGAGACAATCTTAGATTATTTGAAGCAAACAAATGATGCTTTTAGTCAAAAAGATAACCTGGAAATTACCGATCGGTTTTCAGAAGCAAAATTTACGCTTGCTGAGAAAATTCAAAGTTGGCGGAAGAAAAAAGCAAGTATTCATAATGACCTTGATGCAAATCGAGCGGCGGTCGAATATGAGCATGATTTAAATCATTATTTTGCTGAGTACGTGGCAACAATTATTCGAATTTTCTCTAGTGAAAAAGCGAGAATCACTGAGTATTTCTTTGAGCTCTATCAAACAGCAGTCTATGAAGATCACTTCCGAATTCAGTATGACAATCATTTCGATATTGCGAATTATTACTTAAATGATCTTGTTCCCGAATTTCTCAACTTCCGAAAAGAACAACTCGTTGAACAGCCAGAAGAATTTTTCGGTTTAAAAAAATTTTTTGGTGAGAAACAAACAGAACCACGACCACTAGTGAATAAAATCACATATTCATTAAGTAGTTGGCGATATAAAGCCAATGAACTTATTTTGCCGGAAGCAACTCGAATTATTGAGGCGGTGGCTGAAAGTTTAAAACAGGACTACGAAACAATTGCGACAAGTTATCAAGAACATTTGACACAACTAATCGCCAGACACACGAATGAAAAAGAAGCAATTGCTGCGACATTATCTGATGAAGAACAAAAATTGCAAATAGATAACGATTGGCTAGCCCAATTCAAAGAAAAAGTCAATGAAATTGCGAGAGGATAAACATATGCACGAAAATGAAGTAGTACAACTTGCAAACGAAGCAGTAACATACGAAAGTCTGACTATTGCTGAGCAATTTGATGTTCGGCTGGATATTATTGATGAAACCATACGACGTCGGGAGCTTGCTCGCCTGACGGAAATGGAAATCGTACCATTTAGAGAACTTGGCTTATCCGCATTAGAAGAAGATGTTTTACAAAATGTCCGTATGTATAAAATTACAGAGATGGTTTATCAAAAAGGAGAACCCGTCACTGATAAATTTACGACGGTATTTAATACGTTACAGACCTATAAATCTTCAGTCTTTATCGTGATAGATTCTGATGGAGAAAAGACAGATTTTTACTTAGGAGTGCGTTCGAATGGTGATGAACGCTCAACTGTGACACTCGGAGATACGTTGAAAAATACATTAGTTGGTCATTTCCCTGGGGTGAAAATTACGAATGAGGATCGGACAAAAATTGCTGGGCTTGCTCATAAAATTGCGAGCCAGCATAATGTGACTGCTGTAAGTGTCGTAGGAAACAATAAAAGTGATGGTAACCAAACGAACGAGCAATTTGTTCAAGGACTCGAAAAATTGGCACTTGCGATGCATGGGCGCCGATTTACAGGAATGATTGTTGCCCAAAATTCATCAGCTGGAGAGATTCAAGGTTTGCGCAAAAGTTATCAAAATCTTTATACGGAATTATCGCCACTTAAAACTATGCAACTCAATGAAAGTCTTTCAAATACTGAATCACGTAATAAATCCTTTTTTGAAATGGATGGCAAACAAAAAGCAGCTATGGTTGCTGCATCAACAACTGGTGTCATTGGGGCTGTTGCGGGTGCAGTTATTGGTGCCGGGTCAGCAAATCCCCTGGGTGTCTCAATAGGCGCCCAACTCGGTGGCCAGATAGGGAACTCTATCGGCGGTTTATTTCAATCACTAGCTCCAACGTCACAAATGAGTGAAACAAAATCACAGTCAATTACTAAAACAACTGAAAACAAGGCAATCACAGACATGTTGCAATTGATTGATGAACAACTCGAACGGTTAAATGAATTTGATAGTTATGGAATGTGGAATGTTGCTGGCTATTTTATTTCTGATAATATGTCTGCCGCCGAAATTGCCGCCAGCAATTACCGTTCCCTGATGAATGGTGAAAATTCTGGGCGACAAGTCTCAGCAATTAATTCGTGGCGGAGTGATTTGGCAGGATTCCAAGACTTGACAGCCTATCTCTCACGCTTTGTTCACCCACAATTTGTTTATGGAGGAACGATTTTTACCAATGCCTCAGCAGCTGTGAGTGGGAAAGAACTCGGACTTCATTTAGGGTTACCACGAAATACTGTACCAGGCATGCCTGTAATTGAGCATGCTGAATTTGGGAAAGAGGTGACTTCCTATCAACTTTTCCCTAAACAAAAAAGTGATAATCCCAAAGAGCGGATTACTTTAGGGAAGGTATTTGACTTGGGAAAAATTACCGATAAATTAGTTGAATTAGATAATAAGAGTTTAAATATGCACACTTTTATTACAGGTTCAACGGGATCGGGGAAAAGTAATACAGTATATCAACTTTTGAAAGAACTTCATCAAGATGAAATACCGTTTCTAGTGATTGAACCGGCTAAAGGTGAATATAAAGATGTATTTGGGCACTGGGATGATGTTAATGTCTATGCAACGAATCCAAAGATTGCTCCGTTAATCCATTTGAATCCGTTTAAATTTCCTGAATCAATCCATGTCTTAGAACATGTAGATGGTTTGGTTGAAATTTTTAGTGTCTGTTGGCCAATGTACGATGCAATGCCAGCTTTCTTCAAAGATGCGATTTTACAATCATATGAAGAAGTAGGCTGGGATTTAGGTTCTTCAACATTTGAAGGGGAGAATATTGAGTATCCTGATTTTGAAATGTTAGCGGAGCAACTCGAACGGTTAATCAATGAAACTGAATATTCATCAGAAGTAAAAGGAAACTATACTGGTGCACTGACAACACGGGTGAAATCACTGACAGTTGGTTTAAATAAATTTATTTTTACAAACGAACAAACACCATATCACAAGTTATTTGATGAAAATTGTATTCTTGATATTAGTCGTGTCAAATCTGGAGAAACTAAAGCCTTATTAATGGGTCTTATGGTGTATATTTTAAATGAATACCGCGCGGATCAAAAATCAGGGAGTAACCAAGGCTTGAAGCATGTCACTGTTTTGGAAGAAGCTCATAATTTATTGAAAAATACTGCTCAATCAGGCGGTTCGGAATTGATTGGCAAAGCTGTCGAAATTTTGACAAATACTATTGCCGAAATTCGGACATATGGTGAAGGGTTTATCATCGTCGATCAATCACCATCATCGGTTGATATTGCCGCAATAAAAAATACGAACACAAAAATCGTGTTACGAACACCAGAAGCAAATGATCGTGAAGCCGTTGGACGTTCTATGGGTTTAACAGCAGATCAAGTTAATGAGATTGCAAAATTACCAAGTGGTGTTGGTGTTGTTTATCAAAATGATTGGATTAGTCCCGTACTCACGATGATCGATAAAGCCGCAGTAATTGAATTACCTTATGAAAACTTGGCACCAACGCAAATTAAACCGCTTCGAGAATCACGAACTGAAATCATAAAAATGATGATGGAACCTTGGTTACCACATCAGCAAATTATGCAAGAAGAACTTGAAAATGCTTTGCGTAGTGTAGAAGTTTCACGAGAACATCGTCGGCTCATGGCAGTAATGATTGCAGCCTACACACAAGCAAGTGGGAAAATGGTGTGGCAACTGACATCAATCCCGCTGTTACAAGAACTACTTGGTGATATCTTAGAGTTGTCACAAACAACTTTTACAGACATAATTGAAAAAGGAAATCCGCAAGCATTACGATTATTCGTTATGAAAAAGACAATCCGTTTGACAGCGACAGAAATCGAAGCAATATGTAACGTTCTAACAATGGTAGGTGAAAAAAATGGATTTTGATGGAATGAAGATAGGTGAGGTGCTAGGCGAAGGAATCAAAGATATTGGTGAAAATTTGCAAGAAACAACAGCAAACTTTCACGAAAATTTCGTGTCAAAAATTACTCCTGAAGCAGGAAAATTTGGTGAAGCGGGTATTTTTGTTGCCGAAATGATTCCAGGAGTATCCGAATACAATGCTATTCGTGAAGGTGATTGGCAACGATTGGCGACAGAAGTAGCTATAGGAGCAGCAGTTGGTGTCGGAATTGCTGCAGTTGGTGCTGGTGTTAGTGCCGTTGCAGGTGCAAGTATTGTTGGCGCTGTTGGTATTAAAGCAGTCGCTGAAGTAGCGGAAACAGTTGTCGAAAAAACAGTCAAAGAAGGGACACAAATTGTTGCTAAAGCAGCAGTTCGTGAAGGAACTGAAGCAGTCGCAGAAAAAGCAGTCAAGGAAGGCACGGAAGTAGCTACAACAGCATTGCTAAAAGAAGGGGTTGAAACAACAGGAGAACAACTTGGTCAAAAAGTGACTACAGAAGCAAGTGAAGTAGTTGCGAAAAAAGTAGATAATATCATTGCCGATGGAACACACCTTGAAAATGGTAAATTAAGAGCTAATGTTACATACCAAACAAATGAAGGATACAAATATACTACGAATCAAAAAGGAAATATCAGTAAAGTAGAAGGAAAGCTAGTACTGGGAGAAGGAGAAAGGAACTTATATGCTCAAAGAAGAGCGGGTGGTGAAGACCGATTGTCTGGGGATGATGGGGGTCATTTAATAGCATCAAAATTTTCAGGTTCAGGGGAGATTGATAATATCGTACCAATGAATTCAGAAATTAATAGGGCTGGTGGAAAATGGTATCGCATGGAAACAGAATGGTCGGATGCACTAAAAGAAGGAAAAGAAGTTCAGGTTCAAATTGATCCTAAATATAAGACTAACAATTCAAGGCCAACTAGTTTTAAAGTAAAATATACCATAGATGATGAAAAAGTAAAAATTATTAAAGTACTGAATCGAGCAGGTGGATAAAATGGAATTAGAAAAAGTAAACAAAATATATGAAAGAATAGCAAATAAAATTAATCAAATAATCCCAGATTCGTGGTTAAAAGTTTGGTTAAATGCCGAGGTTTTATCAGATTCAGGAGAGGTTTACTTTTATTTCTATTCAACGACCAAAAATACTATTATATATTCTCATGATATTCCAAGCACATATCAAGTAAGTGGTGATATTTATGATGATTTATTATTTGAAATTATTGATTTAATAATTCAACTCAATGATAATTATAAAGATTTAGAAGGAAATTCATGGACCAATATGACCTTACTACTGGATAATTTGGGTGAATTCACTATTAATTATGATTACAGTCAATACCCAAGTACAAAATTTTCGCCTATGGAAAAGCAAATTATTTGGGAGTATGAAATTTTGGGTACAGCCCCAGATAATGACTTGAAAAAAACAGTAATAAAAAAATACTTAGAAAATGAGTAGTAAATTTGAATCAACAAAAAGCACGTGGCCTCACTTAGCCACGTGCTTTTTTGCTTGCTTCATGTTAGAACAAGTAGTATGAAACTATGAGGGTGTTGGTAAAACTGCTTTCGGAATGGCTTCGCTTAGGAGCAATGTTTTATCAAGGGTATAATAATCACAAGTCAAATTTTTGGTATCAATAATCCAATAAGCAATTCCGGCTGCCGCAATTTCCTCACAAAAAGCTGGGAAGTCGCTGTCGCCACGTTGATGTTTCGCTAGACTAAGTTGAACTGCCGGTTTTAGTGCACGTGCGGCAACGGCACTGGTAGTTTTGAAAGAAGGGGATGATAAGATCGTGCCATTGTGGCGTTCATAGCGAGTAATACCACTATCAATATTGGTTATGACTTGCGTAATTCCCATTTTCTCAAAAGTTGCAACGAGCAGTGGAAAATCAATACCTGTGTATGTTTGCTGAGCGAGGTTAATAGCTGCTAGTGAAAACTCCATAGAACCAACTCCATTTCCTTTGATTTTTACAAGCGTACCACCGTGCATGATGAACGTCAATCAATTTTTATCTGACCTAGATGAATAGGTCGTTGTTGGTCACAGCGGTCTGCTTGAATCCCTTCAAGAGTTCCTTGTTTTTGGTTGTGGCGGTTCTGTGTTAAGAGATGATTGAATCAGCAAAATACCGCCGATTCTGTCGTGGAGCTACAAATCAGTATCAGGGTGCTGATTCTGAAGGGGTGAAATTTGTAATTTTTGTGCTAAATCATGAAGACCTTGAGGATTTGCTAGTGAATGAGCAATGCGAATCAATTTTTCGACACTAATATTTTCTTCGTTTTGAAACCAATAGGTAAGCATTCCAATCGTGGCTGAGAGCGTGTATTCAAGTGCATAATCTAATTCCGGTGGGGGATTGTCGGGAAACCCACCTTGATGGAGTAGCCCTTGTTTCAGATGTTCCTTCATTTTGCGTGCAAATGCAGGATTCCCATGATCACCTAATAGAACTGTATAATATTGTTGATGTTCGGCATAGAAAGTGAGAAATGGCATCAATGATGGTTGTTCAGTAGTTGCATCTAAAGGAATAAATGGAGGCAATGTGTCTAGTGCTGGAAGTAGTGAATGTTCAAGCTGGGCTAACAAGTCATAGACATCGTGGAAGTATTGATAAAAGGTGCTACGATTATAGCCAGCTTTTTGACTGATTTCTTGTACAGTAATTTTTTCGATTCGCTTAGTCCCATAGAGTTCCCAAAAAGCATCAATGAGGTTTTGGCGGGTTTGCTGAGTTTTAATTGGTAATTTTTTCATTGGCTAGCCCTTTCTAAATCCAACAATTGCGGATTGATTGTTGGTTGAATTTCTTGTGTTACTCGATTACAGTTAAAGCATACAACAATGTGTCGGCTTTGTCGATTGCAACTCACAGAGGAGAGAGAGAAATGATTACAATTATTTGTAGTGGCTCACGAGGAGATATTCAACCGTATATTGCCCTTGCAGTTGAATTGAAAAAATTAGGAAAAGATGTCCGTATTACTGCGGGTGCTAGTTTTGGTGAGTTTATTCGCCAATATGGTATTGAGCATTATAGCTTGGCTCTTGATTATAAAAGTGCGGAGATCGATCCGAAGTTATTAGAAGCGGCACAAAATTCAACGAACCCACTGAAGATGCTACTGACATTCAATAAAATGAAAAAATATGCTCGCCTAATGGTGGATGAAATGTATGAGTCGTGTCTGGATAGTGAGGTGATTGTCTATCATCCAGGCTGCACAATTGGCTATTTTGCCGCTGAACACTTAGGAATCCCCTCGGTATTAGCATCACCATTTCCGATGTTGCAAACAAAAGAAATCGCTTCGATTATTGCGTATGGAAAAGTGAAAATGCCAATTAGTAGTAGTTATCAGTTGTTACAAAAGATGCTTTTTATGGCGTCAAAACCAGGCGTAGCGAGTTTTTGGCAAGATAAATTTGGGGCATTACCCCCTCAATTCAGTGCTCCGTTTGAGCGCATTGATGCACAGCATCCATCAGTAGTTGCCTGTTCGAATGCAATTTTCCCGCGGCCACATGATTGGCAAGAGCATGTGTATCAATCAGGGTATTGGTTCTTGCCAGAGCTTGCAACTGATGTCCCAGCACCAGAATTACAAGCATTTCTTGCGGCTGGAGAAAAGCCAATTTATTTTGGTTTTGGTTCGGTTTTTCAGGAAAAAGATCGGCAACAGTTCGTGACAATGATTCAATCAGCATTAGAACAGACGGGTAAACGGGGAATTATTTGTGGAATGGGTCTGATTCCAAATCTGCCCCCAAATATTCTTACAATTGAGAGTGTCGCACATCAGTGGTTATTTCCCCAATGTGCTGCGGTTTGTCACCATGGTGGTGCTGGAACGTCAGCAGCCGGATTTGCTGCGGGTGTTCCAAGTATAATCATTCCTTTTTCCAATGATCAATTTGCCTGGGCACATCGAGCAGCTGACATTGGTGTTGGTGCGCAACCAATTTACAAAAAGAAACTGACGGTTACTAAACTCATCACAGCAATTACTGAAGTATCATCACCAACGATGAGAGAAGCAGCACAAAAGCTTGGCGCTACAATTGCGGAAGAGCATGGAGCGGCAGATTGTGCAAAAGTAATTGCGAACCTGACGATTAAATAAGTAGTAATTCCATGAATAACGAAGATGATTTCTTTCCTGAAATCATCTTTTTGTTTTACACCACTAGCTTGTCGATCAATATGGATTTTTTTACTTTTCTATGTTAATATATGATGAGAAAAAAGAAAGATATAGGTGTAATTATGTTAGAAATTCAACATGTCAGCAAGAGTTTTGGTACGAAAAAAGCTGTAGATGATTTTTCATTTACAGTTAAGCCCGGCTCGCCATACGGTTTATTAGGCCGAAATGGAGCGGGAAAAACCACAACGATTAAAATGATTCTCGGCTTGGTTGAGCCGGATGAGGGAACTATCCGCTACAATGGTGAAGCATTTAATCGGAGCAAACACAGCCTTGGGTATATGCCAGAAGAGCGGGGACTCTATTTGAATGCGCGCATTGATGAACAACTCGTTTATTTTGCGAAACTAGAAGGGAAACGACACGTCCAAGCTGAAATCGATATGTGGCTCGAACGATTTGAACTAGTTGATTACAAGCAAAAGAAGGCGCAAGAGTTATCAAAGGGGAATAAACAAAAGGTACAATTAATTGCGACATTACTGCATGATCCGGAAATTATCATTTTAGATGAGCCATTTAGTGGGCTTGATCCGGTGAACGCCGATTTGTTTACGACCATTATCCAAGAGCAAGTTCAACAAGCAAAGACTGTTATTTTCTCAAGTCACCAAATGCAGCAAGTTGAAGCGTTATGCGAAGATATTGCGATTTTAAAGGCGGGACAAATCCAGGTGCAAGGGAATTTAAGTACAATTCAAGCCAGTTATGAAAAGCGATTTTTGCAGCTACCGTTCACACCAGCGATTACGGAGTATCTTGATTCACACTTCCGCTATGAACAAATCTCGCCAAAAGAGTTACAAGTAGAACTCGAAAATAGCCAGATGGCGATTACCGTTTTACAAGATTTACAAGCAGCTGGGATTGATATTCCATCGTTCCGCTGTCAACAACCATCATTGCACGATATTTTTGTGCGAGTGGCGAAGTAAGGGAGAGCGCAAATGAAACGTTTATTTGATGTATATTGGTTTCACTTTTTACAGGCAGTGAAATCAAAAGGCTTTATTTTTTCTTCACTGGTGATTGTCGCGCTCCTTGTTGGGTTTGCAGTCTTCAATCTTTTTACAAGTGAAATGAGTAAATCGACGGAGTTGAAGTTTACCGTCTATAATACAACTGAAAATTATCAATTTCCGGCAACAGAAATCCGCGACACGTTACAGTCAACGGATGAAACACTCAACTATGTGCTCGTGACAGATATTCCTCAAGATCAAGCAGAGGCAGCGATTGCAGATCGGAAACTTGATGCAGCTGTTGTCATCACTGAAAGTGCTGGTCAACCACAGTTAACCTTCTTTTTCAAAAATAACCCTTATCGCTCACTCGTGTTTGCGTCCGAAGCGGTAGTAAAAAATCAACGAGTGCTCGAACTCGCTCAAACATCAGGGGTTGATCCCCAAGTGCTCAGCCAACTACAACAACCGGTAGCAACAACGATCAATCAAGTTGATGAAGTTGTCAATTCGGATACAACGGCACTCTTGATTTATGCCTTTGCCTTTTTGTTTTATATTTTTGCCTTGACGTTTGGAAATTTAATTGCTTCTAATATTGTGAGTGAGAAGTCATCACGGGTAATGGAAGTGATGATTTCGAAAGTGAAACCATTAACGTTGATGTATGGGAAAATTCTTGCTGTACTTTCGCTTGGCCTCGTACAACTCGCAATTATTGGTGGCACAATTGGTATCATGGTCGCAACTGGCCTGTTTGATTTTGGGAGTGTAAGTCTCTTCGATGTGCCGATTGACTTTTCGCTCCTGACGCCAACGATTATCGGGACGTTCATCGTCTTTTTACTCCTTGGGTTTGCCCTTTATGCTATCTTGTTTGCGGCTATTGGTGCGAGTGTGAGCAAAATGGAACAGCTCGGGAATGCAAGTTTTCCCGTTGTCTTACTGGCAATTGCTGCCTTCTTTATCGGAATGAGTGCGATGAATGCACCAACGAGTGCCCTCGTGACGGTAAGTGCCTATATTCCATTCTTCTCACCAATCGCTGAATATGCCCGGATTTTAGCAGGTGTCGCTCAACCACTAGAAATCGTTCTTTCAATTAGTATCTTAATTGGGACAATTCTTATTATAAATCGGATTGCCGCACGCGTGTATACGAATGGTGTGATGTCATATCACGAAAAGTGGAGTTGGAAAACGTTCCTCAGCCTCTTACGAAAAGACTAAAAACTGTGTCGCACACACAGTTTTTTCTTTGATTGATCAGTAGATGAAAAAACGTAAAATCTTCAGGTCTGATGAATAAATAGTGGTAAAATCAAATGAAACTATAAAATTATCAAGGAAAACGCTATAATAGGATGAAAAGGAGCACGTGAGATGGATATTTTAACACTCAGTATTATTGTTTTTTGTGTCATGGAATTTGGCAATGTCTGTATTTTATATTTTTGGCCGAACCACCGCCTCGGTAATGGGGTTGCATTTTTTGATTCTTGGGAGGAAGCAAAAAGTGATGAAATGATGGAGATGTTTGTCCATTATTTGATGTATTGGGTTGCTGGTGTCAAATTGATTTTCATTTTCTTGTTAGTTGTTGTATTACTGACGGGAAGTGATTTAACAAAGTTTTTTGCTGTAATCGCGATGATTTTGTCGATTGCGACCTATTTTTGGAAATTACATCCAATTATTTGTAAACTTGATATGGCTGGGAAAATTACGCCACAAGGTTATTCAAATAAATTAGGAAAAATGATTGGTTCTATACTATTTTAGTGGGTATAGAAAAAATGCATAAAAAAAGAAGCCACTCCGGTATAATGTTAAGTGCCTAAACAAAGC
>JTLC01000046.1 GCA_000798955.1 Firmicutes bacterium ZOR0006
GAGCAACTGCGGAAGACAAAAAAAACAAGACGTTATTCTAGGAGGAGTGGCGTCTTGTTTTGTTTTGTGAGCAGTAGCAGCAGTGAAGGGTAAAGCATGATAGGGGTAAAAATTCTCATATCTACAAGATGAAAAATGAATATATTGAAACCAAAGCTACCATTTTGTAAGAAAAATGGTTTTTTTTTTTGAAAAAGATACTTAAGTTCATTAAAATTTTAGATATTTTTTGAATTTATATTTTTTGGGCAATATTTGGGTAATATTGTAGTATAATAAAAAAGATGGAATCGTTTTGATAATTTTAAAATGAGAGGACGAGAAAAATGACAGTTGAACAATTTACACATGCCTTGGCAGAAAAAGGTATTATTTTAAATGAAGAGCAATTAGGACAATATAATCGATATTGGGAATTATTAGTTGAATGGAATGAAAAAATGAATTTAACAGGGATTACCGAAAAAGAAGATGTTTATTTAAAACACTTCTATGATTCGTTAACTTTGGCATTTCATTTTGATATAAATAAAATTACATCAATGTGTGATGTTGGGAGTGGTGCAGGTTTTCCAGGAATTCCATTGAAAATTGCTTTCCCACACTTAGAATTAACGATTGTAGATTCATTAAATAAGCGTATTACATTCTTAAATACAGTTGTCTCGGAATTAGGACTTCAAGGAGTGAATCCCGTACATGCTCGTGCCGAAGAATATGTCGAAAAACACCGAGAAGAATTTGATTTAGCGACTGCTCGTGCGGTTGCGCGCTTAAATATGTTAGCTGAATTATGTTTACCATTTGTAAAAACATCAGGATATTTTGTAGCGATGAAAGGTGCTTCAGGAAAAGAAGAGTTGTCTGAGGCAAAAAGTGGCTTGAAAATTTTAGGTGGAAAAATTCAAGAAGAAATTACGTTGCAATTACCAGAAGAAGAAAGTCAACGTTCAATTATTATCGTTGAAAAAACGAAGAGTACACCGAAGAAATATCCGCGTGCATTTGGACAAATTAAGAAAAAACCATTGTAAGTGAATAAAAAGGAGTAAAGTAATGGGTCTGTTTGATTTTTTAGGAACAAAAAATGAAGTGAATATTGCAGAAGAACGACAAAAAATTGTTGAGCTGAAAATTGAGGAAGTTATTCCCAATCAGTATCAACCACGACAAATTTTTGATGAACAAGCACTTGAAGAACTTGCTGCATCAATTGAAGAACATGGTATTTTACAACCGATAGTTGTTCGTGAAAACAGTAAGGGGAAATATGAAATTATTGCTGGGGAGCGTCGTTTCCGCGCATCACAAAAAATTGGGGCAACAACAGTGCCGGTCATTATCAAAGAAATGACGGATGAGCAATCTGCAGCGCTAGCGATTATTGAAAATATTCAACGGGAAAATTTATCAGTTGTTGAAGAAGCACAAGCATATCAACAACTGATGATTTTACATGGGCTGAAGCAAGAAGAATTAGCCAAACGAATTGGAAAAAGTCAATCGACAATTGCCAATAAATTACGGTTGTTGAAACTTTCGCCGACAATCAAAGAGGCATTAAATAAGAAATTGATTACAGAGCGACATGGTCGGGCCTTACTCCAAATCAAAGAGCCATTAAAACGCGAAAAAACGCTGGCTTTTATTATCGAAAATCAATTAAATGTTTCGCAAACGGAACTGTTGATTAAACAGCAAGAAGAGCAAGAAAATGATCATGAATTAACAGAGACACAAGAAGACCAAGGGAAAAAGCCACGTATCAAGAAACGTGCGGCAAAAGATATTCGTCTGGCGATGAATACGATTAAGCAAACGATTAACCAAATTCAGACATTTGGGCACGAGGTTGAGGTTTCTGAAGCAGATCATGATGCATATTATGAAGTGGTGATTCGGTTACCTAAAGAGTAGAAGGGGGAGGAAAAAAATGAAAGTTATTGCAGTTACAAATCAAAAGGGTGGTGTTGGTAAAACCACATCAACTGTTAACATGGCAGCAAGCCTTGGGGTCCTTGGGCATAAAGTATTAATGATTGATATGGATCCTCAAGGAAATGCCACAACGGGTTTAGGAATTAATAAAGCTGACCTACAATCTTGTATTTATACGGTTCTTGTTGATGAAATCCCAATCGAGGAGGCAGTTATCCAAACACCATTTCAGAACCTCTGGGTTGTCCCTGCGACAATCAATCTATCAGGTGTTGACTTAGAATTAGCGAGTGTTATTGGTCGAGAATCACGATTAAAGCAAGCAATCGAAGATATGCAACAAGAATTTGATTATGTCTTGATTGACTGCCCACCATCATTAGGGTTATTAACATTGAACGCATTAACAGTTTCAAATAGTATAATTGTGCCAATACAGGCAGAATATTATGCATTAGAGGGATTAACGCAATTATTGAATACAATTCGCTTAGCACAACGTCACCTTAATAAAGAACTGGTGATTGAGGGTATTGTTTTAACAATGGTAAATAAAACGAATCTAAGCGCTGAAGTAGAACAAGAAGTACGTAATATTTTTGATAAAAAAGTCTATAAAACAACAATTAGTCGTGGTGTACGCTTAAGCGAAGCACCGAGCTATGGAAAACCAATCTATTACTACGATCAACGTTCACGTGGGGCGCAAGAATACTTGGAATTAGCGAAGGAAGTGATGAAACATGGCAACTAAAAAAAGCTCTGGATTAGGAAAAGGATTAGAATCACTTTTTTCAACAAATGGATTTCAAGATATGATTGAAGTGCAAGAAGTCGAATTAACACAAGGGTATGATATTGAAGAAATTCAGCTTGATCAGCTACGACCAAACCCGTATCAACCACGGCATAAGTTTGATGAACAAGCGTTACAAGAATTAGCTGATTCAATCCAAGAACATGGAATCTTCCAGCCAATTATTGTTCGTAAAGGTGTTGTTGGATATGATATTTTAGCTGGGGAGCGTCGCTTTCGAGCAAGTCAAATAGCAGGATTAGCAACAATTCCAGCGATTGTTAAGCCATTCACCGAAGAACAAATGATGGAGTTAGCACTATTAGAAAACCTCCAACGGGAAGATTTAACAATTATCGAAGAAGCGCAAGCATACCAAATGTTAGTAACGAATTTATCAATCACACAAGAAGCACTCGCAAAACGTGTTGGAAAAAGTCGTTCACATGTCACAAATACATTACGATTATTACAACTGCCAAAAACGGTTCAAAATCAGATTGAATCAGGAACATTGACGATGGGACATACTAAAATTTTAATTGGACTTGGCGATGATCAATTACTACAGCAAATCGTTGAACTCATTATTAGTGAAAATTTAAATGTACGTGAAACAGAAAAATTAGTCCGAAATTTACAACAGTCACCACAAAAAAAGTTGCCACAAACGACACAACAAATAACACCAGACATTGCACTTTTTCAAGATCGCTTATCACAATTGATGGGAACTAAAGCAGCGGTTAAGTATCAAAATGGTCGTGGTAAAATTGAAATTAAATTTACGAATGATGATGATTTTAACCGTATCTTAGAAGCATTAGGTTTGCTGGAAGGATAATCACGGATGCTACTTGGAATTGACATGATTGCCCAACAGTTTGTGCAACCATTTTTTGATTTTTTATTTGTGAAAGTGTGGGACATTGCGTTTGTTTTAATTGCAATTTTTTTAACTTGGTTTTTCCTTCGGCTGCTTAGAAAAGTAATTTTTCGGGCAGTTCGTTTAGATGAGTCGTATGACTTACAATCATTAACAAGAAGACAACGGTATTTGATGACATTTGTAAAAGTGTTTTTGAATATTGTTCAGTACCTTGTTTGGTTTATTATGTTTGTCCAAATATTAGCTGTACTTGGAATCCAAACAAATTCTTTTATCACGATAATCGGAGCAACCGGATTAACGATTGGGATTATTATTCGGGATATCTTTGTGGATATGATGAATGGATTCCTTATCTTAACAGAGGATCAATTCCGCGTCGGGGATCATGTTACAATTAATGGAATTTCAGGATATGTCGAAGAAATTGGTATTCGAACGACAAAGTTAATTGGTAGTTCTGGTGAAAGTGTCATTGTTGCCAATCGAAACATTACTAATGTGACTATTTATCCAGAACAAAATTGGAGTCAACTTGTTGAAGTTGCAATTCCAACACAAAAATTTACCTTGTTTGAACAACGAATTGAAGCGGTGATTGAGCAATTTGTTATTTCGGAGTCAGGCCTAGTAGAGGTAATGTACTTAGGGATTGGGGAACTTAAAGGTGAGAGTGTAGTCTGTCAATTTAAAATGACCTCTTCATTTCAAGAGCGAAAAATCATCCAACGCCAATTTTTAAAATTTTTACAGACTGGAATTTTAGTGATGAGAACGAATACAAATGAACAACGGGGAGATGGAACATATGAATAAAATTGCATATCAACTCAACGATATTGTTGAAATGAAAAAAGGGCATCCTTGTGGTGCAAATGCGTGGCAAATTATTCGTTTAGGTGCCGATATTCGTTTGAAATGTACGAATTGTCAACGTAGCGTACTACTACCAAGAAATGAATTTGAAAAAAAAATGAAAAAGATTATTTCTCAAGGAGAATAGGCGCAAACAGTTGTTATTGTATTTAAAGTTTGCTATAATACGCAATGGTGTGAGAAAAGACACCGATTTATAAGAAAAATATATATGCTTCGTATAATCCCCTTAATATGGTAGGGGAGTCTCTACCTGGTCGCCTTAAATGGCCAGATTACGAGTGCATAGGTCATAGAACACGTTGAACAAACGAAATTTAGAAATCCTTGTTGATGAAGTAAGGACAGTTTTTCGTCTGCTTGATATTTTTTGGTTGTGCGCCTACGCCTCGTATTCACTATGGGGTATTTGTATACTCTTTGGAGCAAAGGAGCACACATATATGCCAATGAATAAGAAGTATGATGTAATTATTGTCGGAGCTGGTCCGGCAGGGATTTTTTTAGCGTACGAGCTACATTTAAAAGCACCACATTTAGAGGTTTTACTCGTTGATAAAGGACACGCAATTCAACAACGTCGTTGTCCAATTCTGGAAGGTAAAATTAAAAAATGTCCGCCTGCAAATAGTCGTAAAGAGTTTGCCGGATGCCTACCGGCCTGTTCAATTACAGCCGGATTTGGTGGTGCCGGTGCCTATTCGGATGGGAAATTCAATATTACCTCTGAATTTGGTGGGTGGATGACTGACTATCTTTCAGCAAATGAAGTTGAAGATATGATTCGCTACGTCGATGAAATCAATTTAAATCATGGTGCAACGGTATCAATTACTGATCCAACAACGGAAAAAGTCAAAGAAATCGAAGAACGTGGATATGCGGTTGGTTTGAAACTTTTACGAGCTGAAGTCCGTCACTTAGGAACAGAACAAAACTTACAAATTTTAACTGATATTTATTATCACTTATCAAATCATATTGATTTTGCTTTTAAAACAGAAGTGAAAGATTTAATTGTTGAGAATGGTGAAGTAAAAGGAATTATCACGGCACAAGGTGAAATTGCTGCTGATGTTGTGGCAATTGTGCCTGGACGTGATGGTTCAAAGTGGTTAACACAAGTGATGAACCGTCATGAAGTGCCAATGAAAGCGAATCAAGTTGATATTGGTGTGCGTGTAGAAACAAGTGATATTGTGATGCGAGAAATCAACAAACACTTATATGAGGGGAAATTTATCTATCGTACAAGTGTCGGAACAACAGTGCGAACATTCTGTTCAAACCCGTCAGGGCATGTTGTTGTTGAAAACCACAGTGGAATCATGTTAGCAAATGGTCATGCGTATAAGGATCCTAAGCTAGGATCACGAAATACAAACTTTGCACTATTGGTGTCACATCAGTTTGATGAGCCATTTAATGAACCAACTGAATTTGCACATGATGTCAGTCGCCTAGCAAATCGATTATCAAATGGAAGCATTATTGTTCAAACGTATGGTGATATTTTAAAAGGGCGAAGAACGACAGAAAAACGTCTGAAAGAGGCGTTTATTGAACCAACACAAAAAACAGCAGTACCAGGAGACTTGGGTCTGGCTTTACCATACAATACAATGAAATCATTGATTGAAATGGTCGAAGCACTTGATCATGTTACCCCAGGAATTGCCAATGAACATACACTATTTTATGGGGTTGAAGCGAAATTTTATTCTGCTCGCCCAAAAACAGATAATAAGTTTGAAACGCCAATTCAAGGCTTATATGTTGGTGGTGATGGTGCTGGAATCACTCGTGGTTTAGCACAAGCCGGAGCAAATGGTGTTGTCATTGCTCGCAACATTGTTGAAAAATTGGCGGGAAATAAATAATATAAAAAGCTAGCGTTGAAAATTGGAAGGAGGTAGCTTGTCACTTAGGAGGCAAGCGAAATCATTATGAGTACAGTAGCAGTAGTTGGAACCCAATGGGGCGATGAAGGAAAAGGAAAAATTACCGATTATTTAGCGCAAGAAGCCGATGTAGTTGTTCGTTATCAAGGTGGCGATAACGCCGGTCATACTGTTGAATTCAATGGTCAACAATTTAAAATTCGTTTAGTACCATCTGGTATTTTTAATGCGAAAATGGTTATCATGGGTAATGGGATGGTTATTAATCCTAAAACATTACTTGGTGAAATGACAATGTTAACGGAGCGTGGGATTGATGTCAGTAAGTTACTTATCAGCGATCGTGCACACTTGATTATGCCATATCACCCTGAAATTGATGAAATTCAAGAAGATAAAAAAGGCGAATTAAAAGTCGGAACAACAAAACGTGGTATCGGTCCTGCTTATATGGATAAATTTGCTCGTATTGGTATTCGTGTTGGTGAATTAAAAGATCCAGAATTATTTGCTTTAAAATTACGCATTAATTTAGAAGATAAGAATGAATATTTACGTGCCAATGGGAAAGAAGCATTCGACTTCGATGCGATTTATGCAGAATATATGGCATATGCGGAAACATTACGTCCGCATATTATTGATGCAAGTTATATCTTGAATAAAGAAATTGATAACGGAAGCAAAGTTTTATTTGAAGGTGCTCAAGGTGTGATGCTTGATATTGATCATGGGACATACCCGTATGTAACATCATCAAATCCTTCAGCGGCTTCAATTCCAGTTGGTGCTGGAATTCCACCGCAATCGATTCATGAAGTTCTCGGTATTGTAAAAGCTTATTCAACACGTGTTGGTGATGGGCCATTTCCAACGGAATTTGATGATGAAGTTGCTCACGGGATTCGTGAACGTGGACGTGAATATGGAACGGTAACGAAACGCCCACGCCGCATTGGGTGGTTTGATGCCACAATTATTCAACATACACGCCGTGTGAGTGGATTAACAGGACTATCAATTATGTTATTAGATGTTTTAACGGGTGTTGAAGAACTTAAAATTTGTACGGGATACCGTTTAAATGGTGAAGTTATTGAGTACGTACCGTCATTAATCAATGAATTCGCTACATGTGAACCGATTTATGAAACATTACCAGGATGGTCTGAAGATATTACAAAAGTGACAAGCTTTGATTCATTACCAGCCAATGCGCAAGCGTATTTAAAACGCATTGAAGCATTAGCTGGTGTACCGGTTGTGATGTTTAGTGTTGGGCCAGATCGGGAACAAACAATTCGCTTAAAACCAATTTTCAAATAAGAAAAAAGTCGCATTTTGCGACTTTTTTTTGTATAATGAAACAAAACTTTCAAGGGGGTTAGGGGAGTATGATTAAAATTGGAAGAATTACACTTGCTATAACAGTGATTGCAATTGGAACTGTATGGCTACTAAGTATTTGGAATCCTCCATTAGCAAATATGCTGAGTATGTACTGGCCAGTTGTATTTATCATCTATGGTTTAGAAGTGATTATTGCCAGTTTTTGGAAACAGCAAAAAAAATTAAGCATTTGGTTGTTAATAGTTTCTGTCGTCTTAGCATTTACAGCTGGAAGTTTTTTAGAGAACAAATCATTTAATTGGCAATTTGTTTGGAATTTAGATGGTATTTTCGAAAATGGTATTACTGAGCAAGTTGACGTGCGACAATTGAGTCTCCAGGCCGATAGCATCGCAATTGAAGTGACAAACGGGAGAGTTGAAGTATTTCCAAGTGATGATGATGCGATGCGATTTGTGGGCACTGCTATTTGGCAACAAAAAACTGATAAACCCGAAGTAGCTTTTATACGTCAAGGTGATAGTTGGAAAGTAAAAAATGATAACTTGATTAGCCTACAAGGAAAATTATATATTCCCCAGGAAATAAATCATTTGAATTTTGTCAGTACAAATGGAGCTTTGCAAATTCAAGAAAATTTACAGGAACTACAAGTCCATGCAGAAACAACAAATGGGGTTGTCGAGCTCAAGAGTGGCGAGATAGGGAGTATTAGCACAGTCAATGGAGCCGTGCGATTGGGAGCCGTTGAAAAAGTAACAGCAACAACAGTGAATGGCGATATTGAAATGATCGCTGATAAGATACAAACTGCGGACATTAGTACGCAACAGGGAAAAGTAACAGTAATAGGTACGGATATAGGGATAGCAACAATTCGGACTGTCAATGGCAGTATTGATTTACGAATTCCGATAGGGAGTACACAAATTAAAGCACAAACAGTGAATGGAAAAATTGAAATTTTTGGGGAACAGTATGAAAAAAACATTGTAATTGAGCCCACAAAAGAACAAAATCAGGCATTACTGGAAACGGTCAATGGATCGATAACGGTTAAAGAAAATAAAGAGTAAAAAGCGAGAAGAGAGGTTAAGATTGTGGAATTAATTTATACAGATGAGCGGTTTGAGCACAAGTTTGAAGAAGTTCGCCAACAAATCGAGAAAATATTACAAATAGAGTTATTGCAAATTGAACATATTGGTAGTAGCGCAGTAGCGGGACTAATAAGTAAGCCGATTTTAGATGTTTTAGTTGTCGT
The DNA here is from genome assembly GCA_000798955.1 of Firmicutes bacterium ZOR0006. Classification (GTDB taxonomy): domain Bacteria; phylum Bacillota_I; class Bacilli_A; order Culicoidibacterales; family ZOR0006; genus ZOR0006. Next base: position 9,015 of record JTLC01000046.1, read on the forward strand.
TGAAGAAATAGATTATGTCGATACAACGAATTCACTTTGGGAGGCATATGGCTATGAGGTCAAAGGGGAAGCAGGAATTGCATATCGGCGATATTTCCGAAAAGAATCCGAAGTTCCTGGCGTACATATTCATGTTTTTGATCGTTTTTCAAAACGTGAAATCGAACGACACATTGCATTTCGAGACTTTTTGCGAGTTCATCCAGATGTAGCAAATGATTATGGTCAATTAAAGCAGTCGATCTTACAACAAGGTTGTACGAGAGAACAGTATCAGCAACAAAAGGCCAACTTTGTTCAAGCGGTTGAAAAATTAGCTCTAGTTTGGAGAGAAATACAACAAAATAAGTAAAAAAATGAAAACAAGTAATTATGACTAATTGCTTGTTTTTATTTTCAGTGAAAATCTAAAGAAGGTTTCATCAGATTTATTTGCTCAAAATTTGATATAGCTGTATAATAAGAGAAGAAATTTTTAATTATAAGAACAAAGGAAGTGCACATAATGGCCTTAACAGCTGGAATCGTTGGTTTACCTAACGTCGGAAAATCAACTTTATTTAATGCAATTACAAAAGCGGGAGCATTAGCCGCTAACTACCCATTCGCAACAATCGATCCAAATGTTGGAATCGTTCAAGTACCAGATGAACGTTTGGATAAATTAACAGAATTAGTTAAACCAAATAAAACTGTCCCAACAACATTTGAATTTACGGATATTGCCGGACTTGTACGTGGAGCATCACAAGGAGAAGGGCTAGGAAACCAATTCTTAGCACATATCCGCCAAACTGACGCTATTTGTCAAGTTGTTCGTTGTTTTGATGATAAAGATATCATGCACGTTGATGGTGAGGTTGATCCAATTCGTGACATCGAAACAATCAACTTAGAGTTAATTTTTGCTGATATGGATAGTGTGCAAAAGCGCATGAAAAAACAAGCGAAGCAATACCAAATGAAAGATAAAGATGCTTTAATTGAGTATCCAGCTTTAGAGCGTTTATTAGCTGCGTTTGAAGCCGGTTTAGCAGCGCGAACAGTTGAATTAAACGAACCAGAAATGAAATATATTAAGCATTTAAGCTTATTAACAATCAAACCAATTTTATATGTAGCTAATGTTTCGGAAGAAGATATTGCTAGTGGCGAAGACAATGATTATGTAAAGCAAGTTCGAGACTTTGCTGCAGCTGAAAACGCTGAAGTTATCGTTGTTTGTGCGCAAATTGAAGCTGAATTAAGTGAATTAGCAGATGAAGAGCGCAATGAATTCTTAGCAGATATGGGAATTGATGAGAGTGGAATTGATAAGTTAACACATGCAGCTTATCACTTATTAGGTTTAGGAACATACTTTACTGCTGGAGTACAAGAAGTACGTGCGTGGACATTCCGTCGTGGAATGAAAGCACCAGAATGTGCTGGAATTATCCACTCTGATTTCGAACGTGGATTCATCCGTGCTGAAGTTGTTGCTTATGATGACTTAGTAATAAATGGTGGCGAAAAAGGTGCCCGTGAAGCCGGGAAATACCGTTTAGAAGGTAAAGAATACGAAATGAAAGATGGCGATGTTGTTTTATTCCGCTTCAACGTCTAATCAAATCAATGGTCATTTATTATAAATGGCCGTTTCTTTTTTTCACTTTTAATTTTATTTTGAAAGTACGACGTTTACTTTCAAAAATAGCTATGTTACAATAATGCGGTGAGTAATACGATATTACTCCTTCTTGCTCTGCTAACGAGCAGGGCCGCAAGACCATAAGGAGGTGCAAGACTATGAACAAATACGAAATCATGTATGTCGTTCGTCCAAATATGGAAGAAGAGGCATTCAAAGCAATCGTTGAACACTACAATACAGTGTTAACGGACAACGGAGCAGAAGTTGAAACAACTGATGTTTGGGGATTACGTGAATTAGCATACGAAATCCAAAAGTTCAACAAAGGATTCTATGTTTTATTAAACGTAAATGCTGGTGTTGAAGCAATTAACGAATTAGATCGTTTAATGTTAATCAGCGAAGACGTTATTCGTCACGGAATTTTCCGCGCTGAAGCTTAATTAAATCTTGAAAACAGGTGATCAGTTATGATTAATCGTGCGACACTTGTTGGCCGCATCACGAAAGACCCTGAGTTACGTTATACAAGTAATAATGTTGCTTCAGTGTCATTCACGATTGCAGTCAACCGTACTTTTACGAATCAAGCAGGAGAGCGTGAAGCAGACTTCATTCCTTGCATTGCTTGGCGCAAACAAGCAGAAAATTTAGCAAACTATGTTCGCAAAGGAGCACTTATCGGAATCGATGGGCGCTTACAAACACGAACGTACGATGCACAGGACGGATCAAAACGTTTTGTGATGGAAGTCGTCGCTGATAGCGTTCAATTTCTTGAATCACGTGGAAGTCGTCAAGATACAAATGCTGGCTATTATGGACAGCAACCAACACAGCAGCCAATGGGGAACCAGGGGATGAACATGGGAATGCAACAGCAACAACCTTTTGCTCAACCACAACAACAGGTTCAACAGCCGGCTTTCGAATCAAATCAGGATTTCAACTTTAATCAGCCACAGCCGATTATTGATATTTCTGATGATGATTTACCATTCTAAAAATTAATGGAGGAATACAACATGGGAGTTCGTCGTCATAAACGTCGCCGTAAAGTATGTTACTTTACAGTAAACAACGTTAAAACAATCGATTACAAAGATACAGACTTATTAAAAAAATTCGTATCTGACCGCGGTAAGATTTTACCACGTCGTGTAACTGGTACTTCAGCTAAGTACCAACGCCAATTAACAGTAGCTATCAAACGCTCGCGTCAAATGGCATTATTACCATACGTAGTTGAGTAATAAGTAAAAAGCAAGGGTTTAGACCTTTGCTTTTTTTATGGCTAAAAAGGATTGAAAAAAACTTTTTAAACTTTTTTCAAAAAAAAGCTTGACGATATTGAGAGTGAGTGATATCATAATACTTGTCCTTAAAGAAAGCAAACAAACGCTTCCGCAAGGGTGATTGTTTTTTGAAAACTAAATGAAATCGACAAGACAAAAAAAGTCAATTCAAGCAAT
>JTLC01000047.1 GCA_000798955.1 Firmicutes bacterium ZOR0006
CTTGGCATAGTCAGTCTCCTTAAGTTATTATCTGCTTATTTTACAGCAACTTATTTTTTCTGTCCATACTAGTGTAGCCTATCCAGCGGTTACCCAACGGTATTTGAAGAAGGGGGGGAGTGAATGCGCAATTCTTTTGTGACTTCACGAAATTATGCTCGCAAGTGAAGCAATTGGTATTTTCTTAATTGTTATTATTTTCTTTACTTTTTGGCTGACAAAAACATTCGCTCATGCTGTTTTAGGATCGATGGTTGCAATAATTTTGTTGAAGCTCTTGCCATTCCCAGTCATCAGTAATACATCTTTGATGATTACGATTATCATCATTGTCGTTTTAAGTGCTATCACGCAATTTATTGTCTCACACGACCAAGCCGCACAACAACGTGAACTAGAAAATGAATAGATACCAAAAGAAAAACCACTTTCTACTGATTGTGGTTTTTTCTCATTTCTTGCTATTTTTCAATCCCCGCTGAACGAATTGCTCCATCTGACTTTTGGGTAATTCTTTTCGCCGGTACCAAAACCAAATTAAATTTGCCAGTACAACAACGCCAGCTATAGGTGCTAATGGCCACTCGACAAGTGGTCTATCAAGCACTACACTCACAATTACCAACGCAACTGCACCTAATAAGAGTCCCCGATCAATTAGTTTTTTCATTATTTATCCCCTCTTTTCACTTTCATTGTAGCAATTTTTTTTGATTTCACCAAGAATTTTTTCTTCATACTGTCAAATAAATCTGATTTTCCTGCCTATCTGCTCCCATCTTCGCCAAAACAAAAACACCGCCTGAATTTTTGTTCAAACGGTGTTTTCTTTTTCGACCTACCAGACCGGTGCCAGAAAATCTGGCATCGTGCTTAGACGCTTAGGTTTTTTACATGTGCGATGATATTTTCGACATTAAATCCATACGCTGGAATTACTTGGTTTGCTGGTGCTGACGCTCCAAATGTATCGATCCCGATTACACTTCCATCTAAACCAACATATTGATGCCAACCAAAGCTTGCTCCCATTTCAATCGCGACACGTGCACGAACTGCTTTTGGCAATACGCTTTCACGATACTCTGGAGATTGTTGATTGAATAGTTCAAACGATGGCATTGAAACAACACGGACATCAATTCCTTCAGCAAATAAGGCTGCTTTCGCTTCCATCGCTAAGTTCACTTCTGATCCTGTAGCTAAAAGAATTGCATCAATACGCTCTGTTTCACGTCCAATTACATAAGCACCTTTCACAACTTCATTTGCACTTGATGTTTCCATTACTGTTAATGGTTGACGTGTCAGTACTAATGCCGTTGGTGTTGTTTGGCTTTGTAACGCAACTTGCCATGCACCTTGCGTTTCCCGTGCATCCGCTGGACGAATGACATTCATGTTTGGCATCGCTCGTAGTCCTGCTAATTGTTCAACAGGCTCGTGCGTTGGTCCATCTTCACCAACAGCAATGCTATCATGTGTTAACACATATGTTACTGGTTGGTGCATTAATGCTGATAAACGCATCGCTGCTTTTAAATAGTCACTAAAGACGAAGAATGTTCCCCCGAAGACACGAAGTCCTTTGTGCAGTGCCATTCCGTTCATGATTGCAGCCATTGCAAATTCACGAACACCGTACTGAATGTTACGGTTTGTCATTGATTCTGGAGTTAATAATCCTTCACCATTAATGACAGTCATGTTCGAGTGTGCTAAATCGGCAGACCCACCTAAGAAGCAATCTAACTTTGTCGCAATTGCATTTAAAGCATCTTGACTTGAATTACGTGTTGCTTGTGAGAATCCTACTGGAATTTCTTTCATTTCTGCAAAGACATCTTCAGGAAGCTCATCAGCGATTGCTTGCATGAATGTTGCGTGTTCATTTGGATATGCCGTTGCATAGGCTGCAACAAGCTCATCCCATTGTGCATTTGCTTGTTGACCGCGGTTTGCGACAGTTGTTTGGAAATGTTCGTATACTTCAGTTGGAACGTGGAATGGTTCATGTTCCCATCCATATTCGACTTTCGCCGCTGTTGCTTCTGTCTCTCCAAGTGGTGCTCCATGAGCTGCATTGGTTCCCGCTTTCGTTGGTGCTCCACATCCAATAACTGTTTTAATTTCAATTAATGTTGGACGTTTTGTATCAGCTTTTGCCTCAGTAAGTGCTGCTGCAATACTTGCTACATTTGTTCCATCTTCTACTAAAATTGTTTGCCAACCATACGCATCATAACGTTGTAACGTTTTTTCTGTGTAAGCTTCATCTAAATTTCCATCTAAACAAATATCATTTGAATCATATAACACGATTAATTTACTTAAATCATGTACACCAGCGAATGAGCTCGCTTCAGCAGAAACACCTTCCATCAAGTCCCCATCACCACATAATACATATGTATAATGATTTACAAGATCGAAGTTTTCACGGTTGAATTTCGCTGCTAAGTGTTTTTCAGCAAGTGCCATTCCAACAGCCATTGATAACCCTTGACCTAACGGACCTGTTGTCGCATCAACACCTTCAGTATGCCCAAATTCAGGGTGTCCCGGTGTTTTTGATTCCCATTGACGGAATTGTTTTAAGTCATCTAACGAAACATTGTATCCTGTTAAGTGTAATAAACTATACAGTAACATTGATCCGTGTCCTGCTGATAAAACAAAGCGATCACGGTTAAACCATTGTGGATTCTGTGGATTTACTTGTAATTCTTTTGACCACAATGTGTAGGCCATTGGTGCGGCTCCCATGACAATTCCAGGATGACCTGAATTTGCCTTCTCGATTGCATCGATTCCTAAAGTACGAATACTATTGATTGCTACTTGTTCCATTCCCATGACTGCAAACCTCCAAAGTCAGAAAAAAAATATTTTAACATTCTCATTGTACTCGATTTCTCGCAAAAAGACCACGATTTCCCATTGAAATTAGGATAACTTCCCAATAAATTCTCACCCCCACTCGGTGATTGCGCTTTCAACGTGGAAAATACTACATTTCCCCTGGTTTGACCGCTATAACTAACTGCTCTGCGAGCCTCATTATCGCTTGATTGGCCTCGGCTTTGGCATATTTTCGTTGTTGTTCTTGTAATTTTTTCCGAAATTCGGGGTGTTGCAACTGGGAAACTACTGTCTGCAATTCGCTGAAATTCTCTGCGATTACGCTTAATCCACGCGCTTGAAAGAATGTTTGATTTTTACTTTCGACTCCGGGAATTGGTTTAATGTGTATCAGTGGTCGTTCCATTACTAGTGCTTCTGTCGAAGATAGTCCGCCCGGTTTCGTAAAAAAAGCATCACAAGCAGCTAAATACGTCGCCATTTGCGTCGTTGTTTCATACACGAGTACATGCTCATCGTGACGATAACGGGCGAGTGTTTGTGTATATGCTCCTTTTTTTGATCCAGTCATCACAATTAACTTTGTCTGTTTTTGTGCTTTTGCGAGTAAGGCTAAATCCGTTATTATTTCTGTCATTTTATTTGTCCCGATTGTTCCCCCAGCAATAAGCCAATAGTTAGTCTCAGCTTCAAGGTGTAATTCAGCCTTTGCTTGCTGTTGCGTCATGTCTATTTGAAACATGGGATTGATTGGAATACCAAGTGGATAGACTTTCTTTTCTGGGATGCCATAACGAGTAAATTCACTTACTAAATCAGCATGAGCAACAACATACGCATCACAATTCGTTTCTTCGGTAAAAGGAATGCAGGCATAATCAGTGCTAATATAAATAATTGGCGGTACATACACACCTTGTTTTTTCAAAGCAGTCAGTAATTCAGCGGGAAATAAATGTGTCGTTAGGACAATATCAATGGGATATTTCGCAAGATAATCGGCTAATGGTTGCGTTTGATGTTTATTTAATGTATAAACGGGCGAGTGCTTCGCAAGTTTGCGATACTGTTCTGCGACAAAATAAATACCGCCAAACAAACTCGGTGTTTTTCGAACAACTGCCAAATAAGTCTCATTGATAAATTTTGCCGTATTTTCACTTAATAGTGTATACGGATCAAGTAAGTGGACGTGATGGCCTTGAGCAACTAGCGTTTCGCTGATTGCTTGTGCCGCACTCTGATGGCCACCACCAGTTCCTGACGTCAATACTAATGCTTCCATCCGATTTCCACCTCCATCTTCGTCCGGGGTTCATCACTGAAAAACAAACGGACTAACACAATAATCGTGATCACACTCATCGCACTAGCTAGTACGGTTGGTACGAACAGCCAACAACAAAGTGTTGCTAGCACATAACTCATCGCCGTCAAAACATAATCCGGGGAAATATGCACGACTGTTCGGAACACAATAAAAATTCCGGCGAGAATCACAACTGGCTGCCAAACTGGTAGCAATCCTAACAGCACGCCAAAGGTTACAGCGACGCCTTTTCCACCTCCCTGAAACCCGGTAAAAAGCGGCCAAGCATGACCAATAACTGGTGCAACCAGAACAAGTACAAACCAACCACTATCTGCTTGATTGAGCACAGAATAATAACAAAAGACTGGCAACCAACCTTTGGCGATATCACCAAATAGCGTCAATATTCCTACTGTTTTGCCGCCGTAACGAAAAGCGTTCGCTGCCCCAGGATTATGATCGACACTTGTCGCGGTAATATTGCGATGAAAAAGCGTAGCAAATATTTGGGCAAACAGAATACTGCCACTAAGATAGCCAATTCCACTCCATAAAAGTACACTCACTTCCATTGTCCCCCACCACCTTTCGAGAAAGTTCTCATATTCTACACTAGGCACTGTCACTTTAAAAGTCAAAAGGCTCAAATACAACAAAAAAAACATCCGCAGATGTTTTTTTCGAGTTATTTAATGGCGGTAATAATATCTGTTTTTGCTGCTTTGCGAGCAGGGACAATCCCGGCAAAAAAGCCAATACCAAAACAGAAAATCAAAATCCCCACAATAAGACTCAATGATGGCATCGCAATTTGTTCGATTGCTTGACCTAACATGTCAGCCGTCACGGCACTTCCGACTGCATTTAAAATCAACGTAATCATCCCTCCGAGGAGAATCGCGATGACCCCACCACCAATTGAAATGGCACAGGCCTCACCAACAAAGATTTTAATCACGTCGTGAACACTCCCGCCAATCACTTTGATGATGCCAATTTCTTTATTTCGCTCATAAATTGCCATATCCATCGTATTGGTAATCCCCAGTGCTGATACGAGTAAAGAAATTCCCGCTAATGCACCTAACACTACATTCACACCTAACAGCATGAGTTGCGTTTGTTGTTCAAATTCCTTCGCAGACGATGTTTGATAACCAAGATTTTTGATTGCTGCTTCCGCTGTCGCTAGTTCACTCACATCACTCACTTTTGCTTCAATCGCATCATATGTTTTCAAACGTGAAGTATCCACTGGTTCATCAGGCATTAAGGCTTGATAGTAATTCATCTCACTTTTTAAAAGTGTTTGGACAAATTTTGTTGAACTCAATGCCTCATAATTGTATTCTGCTGCCTTTGGTGAGAGTACTCCAACAATTGTTGTTGCGAATTTTTTCATCGCAATTTGGTTCCCTTGTGGATCTTCTCCTGTTGAACCATTCCCAATTTTCACTTTTTGACCAACAAGTTGTTCAAGCTCTTGATTATCAGTTATTTTCGCACCCCACTCATAACCAAGTAATTGTTTGGCAACTTCATACCCAATGATAATTTCCCGTGTCCCAGGGGTCGGAAATCGCCCTGCTAACACCTGTTCCTCTTTCATTTGGCTATAATCATCTTTGGCCAAAATTCCTAAGTATGCTTCGGTTTTTTGCCAAGTCATCATTGTATGGGCATATTGTTTTGGTGTTACTTGACTAAAGTATCCTAACTCTTGCAATGCCGTGACGTCTTGGTCTGTTAACTCCGTTCGTGCTGTTTCACCGTCAGTTGTTTGGTAATTTGGATATACTTGAATAACCGAAGTATCCATCATCTCTTGCATTGATGTTGTCAAATAATGTTCGAAACCATTCGTAATCGAAATAATCAGGAAAATCGATAAACACCCAATGACAACTCCACTCATTGTAAAAAGTGTGCGTGTTCGTCGTTTCCACATATTCCGCCAAATAATTTCAATCAAATCACGAAATTGCATTATTTAACACCAAACCCAAAGAAACTTTTGATTTTCTCCCAGAAACCTTGTGGTTCTGATTGCTCTGGTTGTGTTGTCATTTCTGATGTTGCTACAAGTGTTGTACTCGCTTCAAGCGTTTGTGTTGTTCCCGTTGCATCTTGATATGTCACGACAACTGTTGCTGGGGTATCGGTTTGCACAACTGGAAGCCCCATACTCAAATAGCCTTCACTCTCGCTATCAACATTTCCGAGCGTTTGTTCATATATTTCACCATTCACTGTCAATGTCGCTTTTGCTTGGCGAATTTTTGTCACGCCTTCATTCATTAATGTTGCGGTTAACATGCCATCAGTAACTTGAACCCCGGTCAAACTGACGTTTGCCGTATTCTGTACCATCACCCCAATCGTTTTCGTGATTTCTTCCTCTGCTTGATTTCCAACACTGTACATCACACTCGTATTAAAATTATAGACTCCGTCTTTGATAAGTGGGGAACTTTGTAATGTCATCGTAATTTCACGAACATCTTGATAGCCAATTTTCCCTACATAAATTTCATTTGTCGTTCCAACTGGCATGAACGGATCTAACGTCGCTTTCCCCTCAACATTTGTCAGTTTTAATGATAAACCGTAAATTGTCCCGGAACTAATATTTTCCACACGGAATGTAATCGGAAATGGCTGCCCTGGTTCAACACTTGTCGCCACCTTCACTTCACTAATTTTAATATTCTTTGCTTGAATTTGACTTGTCACCGTATCTGTTATTGGCGGTTCTGGTTGTGTTTCAAGGCTTTGAGCAAATGTCGGTAAAACGAAACCTGCTGCTAATGTTGTTGCTAATGTTGCGGTCATGATTGTCTTTGTTGTACGATTTTTCATCTTTATTTTTCTCCTTTTTGTTCTTCTTTGACTAATAATCCATCTTTCATCTCAATTAAACGATCAGCATATTCGTAAACGACATGTGAGTGGGTTACGACGACAAACGTCATCCCTTCATCACGATTTAATTGTTTGAGTAGGTCTAAAATTTCAATCGATGTTTTGCTATCTAAATTTCCCGTTGGCTCATCAGCCAGAATGACTTGGGGATTATTCACCAAAGCCCGAGCAATCGCTACACGTTGCTGTTGTCCACCCGATAATTCCGATGGCAAGTGATCAAAACGTTCACTTAAACCAACTTTACTTAGCATTGTTTTTGCTTGTTGACGACGTTCTGCTTTAGGAACTCCAGCAAAAATCAAGGGCATCTCGACATTCTCAATGGCACTTAACTGTGGCAATAAATTATAACTTTGAAAAATAAAGCCAAGGTGTCCACGGCGGAATAAGGCTAATTCATTTTCATTCATTTGTTCTAAGTGTGCATCAGCAATAATCATTTCTCCTTGATCAGTTGGCATAATCCCACTTAAAACATTCAAAAATGTCGATTTTCCTGAACCGGATTCACCAACAATAGCAACAAATTCACCCTTTGCCACATCTAAATTGATTCCCCGTAAAATTTCAACGGTTTCTTTCCCAATTGGAAAAGCTTTATGAATATCACGACATTGAATCATCATATCACCATCCTTTCACATTTTTTTCTTTTAATATTTGACAATAACTCGTGTACGTCATGTAACTATATCCACCATAAATCATCACAAACAGTACGAAGGTAAAGACGAGTGGGTTCAGTAGCTGTTCAAAATTCATATCCGGAACATTGGTAATAACGAGTGGAATCGTAATCGCCGTATGAATAGTCGCAAGTAGTAATGGGATGCCAAAATAAAAGCCGATTTGATAGCGAATCATTTTTTTGATATCTGCTTGTGTCACACCAATCCGTTTTAAAGCTTGGTACCGTTCACGACTCTGGTTGACTTCAATTAACTGTTGAATAGCTAAGACGGTCACACTCGCAACTAAACTGACAATGCCAATATAAATACCAACATACAGCCATAATGTTGTTTGCCCAGTTGTTTCTTGGTAAATTTCAGCTTTTGTAATCCCAGTAAAATAACCAGTCTCACTATTAAATCGTGGGTTGTCGAAGAATTCAGCTTGTACTTGTTGTAACTGGATAACTGTTTGTTCGGCTGTTGCTGGATTCAGAGAAAGATTGGCAATAACTTGTTGTTTCTCAAAGCCACTAATTGCCTCATCCGGCAGCACAAAGATAACAGTGTCGCGCCCATAATTTTCATTTTGAATGGATTCCATTGCATATGTTTGAACGGTATATTCTTTCCCTTCAATACTGACTGATGTCTGTGCCTTAACTAATTCTGCTAATACCCCTTCCATGTCGCTGACATTGGAAATCAGCGCGACGTGATTATCAAGCAGCTGAATTGGTGTTTTTCCTTGAAAATCCATTAATTGATTATAGTCACTCACCGAAACAGCACTAATATTGACTGTCGCTCCATGGTTAAAGAATGTCTGTAACGTTGAATTTGCGTTTTGATATTGAGCAAAAAAATCATTTTCTGTGACCCGTGTACGATACAGATTAATTTCATCGTATTGGCCAAAATCGTCAAGATTAACATCCGCTTGTAAGAGTGCTTCCGCTGCCGACATATCTGGGTACTCTACGGCGTTTTGAAAAACAATAGTCGCATCAAATGGCGCAATCCGTTGCAAATTTGCTTCAACAGCATCTTTATAACTAAATCCTAGTGCTAGTGTTGTCATTGTTGCGAACAGTAAAAGACTGACGATGCTAATTGTCGCAATATTCAAATGAAATTGGTAAAACAGCTGACGGATTACGACGATATTAACACTATGAAAATAGCTGCTTTTTCGTTTGCGAAAATATTCAAGCGTGACAGTTGTTCCGGTATATAAACTCCCGACTGTGCCACCGAGGACAAGACAGGCACCAAGGCCACTAACAATGATATTCATAATGAGATCAGCGGACATAATCAGACTATATCCGATGGCAACACTGCCGATACTCACAACAAAGCCCAGCGCTTTTGCCTTTATCTGCTTTGGTTCTTGAATTTGACTTCGTTGTTTTGCTACTAATAATTCTCGTAATTGATAGCGTGAAAATCGCCAAGCATTGATGCAGGCGACCGTGACAAACATCAGTACGAAATACATAATAGTTTTGACAATTGTCATGAGCGAAAAAACAAATTTATACGTTATTATTTCGGCACCGAACAACTGTGACGTAATCAAGGACATCACTTGCGTACCCAAAATACCAATAACTATTCCTACAAGCAGTGCTAAACCAGCAACATAACATGTTTCTAACCACAAAATTTTCAATACTTGACGTTGTCCCATTCCGAGGGTTAAATATAAGCCAAATTCTTTTTTACGTTGTTGTAATAAAAAATGGTTCGCATAGACAACAAGAAATCCTAAAACGATGGTGACAATAATGGAAACAACTCCAAGTGCTTGCTTCGTATTTGCAAGTATTTCTAATTGCATCTGCGAAAAATCAATAATTTGTTGTTGATCACCTAACGAATTAAATAGATAAAATAAACTCACAGCTACGCTCAACGTTAAAAAATATAAGCGATAGGTTGTAATACTTCGTCGGACATTCCGCCATGCAAGTTGTCTAAGCATAACTTCCTCCTAAGACTGCCGAAAGAGCGATAATTCTTTGGAAGAATTCACTTCGTGTTTGATCCCCCCGATGAATTTCATTAAACACTTTTCCATCTTTGATAAAGATAATCCGATTGGCATAACTTGCACTTACGGGGTCATGTGTCACCATTAAAATCGTTGCGGCCAACTGCTGATTTAATTGAGTTAATGTTTGCAACAACTTTTGTGCTGATTTCGAATCTAGCGCTCCTGTTGGTTCATCAGCTAAAATCAAGGCTGGATTCGTAATGACTGCTCGCGCTGCTGCAACGCGTTGCTTTTGCCCACCTGATAATTCATGTGGAAATTTTGTTAAAATCGACGTAATCTCCAATTGGTTTGCAAGCTGTGCAATTTTCTTTTCAATCTTATCTACACGCTCGCCTTGAATCGTCAGTGCCAAGGCAATATTTTCATATGCTGTCAACGTTTCAATCAAATTAAATTCTTGAAAAATAAATCCGAGTTGATCACGCCGGAAAATTTCAAGTTCTTTTGGCTTCAATGTCGTGAGTTCACGCTCATTTAATGTAATACTTCCAGCCGTAGCTCGTTCAATTGTCGCTAAGCAATTCAATAATGTTGTCTTCCCACTTCCTGATGGTCCCATCACGCCAACGAATTCCCCGGCTTCGATGGTCATATTCATCCCGTCTAATGCTTTTGATAATGCCCCATTTTTTCCATAAAACTTTTCTAACTCTCTCACTGTTAAAAGTGGTTCCATCTGTTTTGCTCCCTTCATTTGCTTCTTTTTAAGTGTATCAGTCACTAGCTCATTCTCATATTGATATAACTGACAAGTTTCTTACAAAAATGAAAGAAATGCCACTATAGCTTTTGCTACAGTGACATTTCAGTTGTTTTTGGAAATAACAAGCTAACTGTCGTTCCCTGATTTGGTGTTGAGCGAATTGTCAGCTTTATTGCTAACGTATCGGCAAGTTTTTTACTAATATAGAGCCCCATTCCCGTTGATTTACTTAAATGATGACCATTTTCACCAGTATACCCTTTTTCAAAGACGCGTTTTAAATCTTGACTCGTAATTCCGACACCATTATCAGTGACATTCAAACGGATATATTCGTTTGTTTCTTCGACTGCAATTTGGATAACGCCCGTTCCTACAGCAGTATATTTCAAGGCATTCCCAATAATTTGATTCAGTATGAACTCTAACCATTTTTGATCCGTGATAACTTCTCGTGCTACTTCATCACTCAACTCAATTTTAACTTTTTTATAGATAAATACGCGAGCGTGTTGTTGAATAACTTGCTGCATGACAGTCTCTAGTGACACTGGTCGAAGTAAGAAACTATGCGTTGTTTCATTGATACGCGCAAAATAGAGTACTTGTTCAATATAGTTTTCAATGCGTTGAATTTCGAGGTACAAATTGGTTTTTTCTTTACTGTTCGGGCTATTATCGAGTGTCAGTTTTGCAGCGGCAATCGGTAATTTAATTTCATGGACCCATAATTCAATATACTCTTGATATTCGCGATTTTGTTGTCGCGCCTGGCGCAAGTGTGTGTACATTGCTTGGTTCGTTTGTTGTAAAACATCAAAGACAAGCTGACCTTCAAGAAAATCGGGTTCATCAATAATTTCTGCCAATAAATACTTTTCTTCTAGTTGCTTTATTTGCTGTGTTAACTGCTGATAAAACCGATAACTCCGCGTATATTCAGTAACAACATAACTTCCAAGTGGAACGAGCCAAACATTCGCAACTACCCAAGACCACACTTGATTTTGTTGTGTCAACGACAGAATATACAAGACTATGACTAAGCCTCCAAGATTCAACCCTAAAATAAGTTTGCGATCACGTAAAAAATTCCAGAATGTCATGGGAGTAAGTACCCCAATCCCCGACGTGTTTCAATCGGATTTGTGACACCTAATCCTTCGATTTTCTTACGGAGTCGTGTAACATTGACAGACAGCGTATTATCATCAATAAACGCACTCGTTGACCAGAGATATTCCATCAGTGATTCACGGGCAACGATTGTGCCTTGATTTTGGACTAAGTATTGGAATATAATCAATTCATTTTTGGTCAGTGTTACATGCTCATTTTGATAACTTAAAACGCCTTTGGCTACATCAAGTTGCAAATCATGATAGGTCAGCACTTGGCTATTTCCTTGCTGATATGTTCGTTTTAAAATTGCTTCAATTCTCGCCATTAAAATTTGGGTATTAAATGGTTTCGTAATAAAATCATCAGCGCCAAGATGCATACTCATGAGCTCATCAACATCACTTGATCGGCTCGTTACAATGATTATTGGTACTTCCGACTGTTTCCGCCACTCACGACAAATCGTGTAACCGTCATGTGTTGGCAAATTGACGTCAAGTAAAATGAGTTGCGGTGCTAATTGCATCAGTTGTCCAACAACATCCTGAAACTGCTCGATTACTGCGACTTCATATCCATAATTTTGGAGAAATTGTTGGAGTTCTTCACGGACGCGTTGGTCATCTTCGACAATAACAATTTTCATGTTGCTCCCACCTTTCTTCTCTTCTTTTGTATCACACTCACTTGTAAAAAACAAGCAAAGCTTCTTACTCCGTTGCACTCTCCCACAAAAAAATACGCCGTAGCGTATTTCTTGTTTTGATAGCACCGACGTCAGCACTTGGTTTCGACATGCTTCTGTCTTCTCCTTCTTCGCCAAGCTCGTCATGTCAACTTCTTGTATTCTTACTCCAAGTTTGTCATGACTACCACTTGGTCACCAGAA
>JTLC01000048.1 GCA_000798955.1 Firmicutes bacterium ZOR0006
ATCACAATATCTACATCTGGATGCATCGTTTCAAATTCCGCTTCGATATCGGCAAAATACGAGTCAAATGGTTCTCCGGCTAACGATGCTGTCCAAACCGTGACTTTTCCTGATAATTCACCTTCAGCGGCTCCAGTATCAGTGTCTTCTGCTGGTGCTCCACCACAGGCAGCTAATCCAAGTACTAATGCTGCTGCTGTTGATCCTGCCATAATTTTTTTCATTTTTTTCATAATTTCTTTCCCCTTTTCAAATTGAAATCGTTTACATTCCTGATTATACGTGGGCTTTTTTCACTTTGCAAATGCCGATTTTCACTATTTTTTCAGATGAAAATTTTGCCAAACAGCAAAACGCTTGAAATTACAAATTTAAAGCGTTTTTATTCATTTTTCTCGTCTTTCAAGTGTAAAAACCGCATTTTTCAGCTTTTGAAATTTTTTGTTTTTTTCAACTTTATTTTCAGTGATAATTTTTTCAGTGATTTGTGCTCGTTTTTTTCAAAATTTTCTAAATTTCTCGCAATTTCCCCTTAGTTATTTTCAAAATTGAAAATAACTAAGCATTTTTCTCGTCTCTGATTGAAAATTATCTGTGAAACTAAGAAAAGGAAAAAGCCAAGATGCTCAACTCACATCTTGGCTCTACCAACGGGGTAATCCTTAGCTTTTCTTTTTATTATTTTTCACCGAGCATATTAGCACGTGTCGCAAAAATATCCGCTAAATAGTTAAAATCTTCCTGTAATCTTTCACTTGCAGCACCTTGTGCGTACGTTGTCGTTTTATTCGCTATTTTTTGCAAGTCTTTCCCAATGTTTTTCAAACTTGTCGCTTCATTTTTACTCGGGCTTGTGACTTTTTCAAAATCTTTTGTTAATTGTGCTAATTGCTCTGCCGTCATATAGCCTTGTGGTAGATACAATCTTTGGGCTTTGTCAGTAATATCCGCAAAAGTCGCATCTAAAATTGCTTGCACATCTCCATGTGGCGCAACCGCTTGTTCTCGATGTGTTCCTTCTGTTAAGACGGTCTGGACATCTTCAAGACCGAGCACATTTTGTGAAGCAAAAATTGCTGATCCTTGTGCTGAGGCATCACGTGCAGCCTGAATTTGGTAGGCATTATGTTCTGGTGTCATCCCGATAAATGTCGGTGCGAGTCCTGCATAGTTGAGCGCATTACCACCAACATATTCAACCATTGCTGAAACTTTTGCTTCAACGGTTTTGGTATCTTTGTAGTACGCCATTGGTGCTGTGACATCAATCCAACCGCTTTCCACCCACAGTGGCCAATTTTGCATTTTTGTATTTTTTGCTTCTTCAATATCTGCAAAAATTGCTGTTGAAATTACGAGTTCTTGATTAATACCTTTTAAAGTGTCTTGAACTTCCGCAACGAAAGTTGAAATATTATTTTGTTTCCAGCTATTCCATTGATTCCAATATGTTTCCCATTCAGGATTCGTATCTTTATCCATTAAGGCACGAATATCAGCATCTGCTGGTAACCCAGTCGCTTCTTTAAAACGTTTGATACTCCCTTCGTTATAGCCATTATCATTTTTGTAGCGCCCAACTGGATAGCGAATGTAGTCGAGTTGTAAGCCATCGATTTGATAATTTGTCACCATTTCTGAATAAATATCAATTAAAAAAGCACGAACTTCTGGATTCGATGGATCCATGAAATAATATGGTCCACCTTCCAATTTTTGACTTGCCGTTCCATCATAATTCAATAAGGTCCATTCTGGTTTTTGTTCTAAAATCGCTGAACCAAAGCCTTCATAACCGACAAAGAAGTCATGAACCCATGTATGAACTTCAATTCCATAATTTTTTGCTTCTTCAACAAAGGCTTGTAATAAATCATTTCCATAATCCCCATAGTTGGCATTCGCAAATTCAGGACGTTGTACAGCAATTTCATTCGCTGAAGGATAAATGGTGTATCCACTGAAGAATGTTTCTAAATATAAAACATTAATATTATTTGCTTGCAGTGATGCTAATGTTGATTGAACACCCGCTAATGATGTTTCTGTTGGCCG
Source organism: Firmicutes bacterium ZOR0006 (assembly GCA_000798955.1). GTDB lineage: Bacteria > Bacillota_I > Bacilli_A > Culicoidibacterales > ZOR0006 > ZOR0006. The sequence continues at coordinate 2,056 of JTLC01000048.1, forward strand.
GTGCCAAATTGCACGCCCTTCAACAACACGTGATTCTAATGTCCGATATTGAACCAAAAGGGCATTGTTTTTGACTGCATCAACAGCATCTAAAAATGCATATTGTAACTCATCAGTGACCAGTGTCTCATCTTCTAACTGTTTTGCTAATTCAACAGCCTCTTGATAATGCGTTTTTGCAGTTTGGATTGCTTCAGCAGCTAATTCATAAGGGATGTCACGAACTTCTGCCTGAGCGTTCGTATAGCGTGCTTCCGCATTCGTAATTTCTGCTTCCGCCATTGTTAATAAACTTTGTGGTGTGACACTAATTGTCACTTCCTTACTTGCTTCGTCGAGTGTCACTTTAGCACCAACTAATCCTTCATTAATGAGGAAAGTTGCCGCTGTTCCGTGACCAGATAAAACATAGCCATCACTTGGAACTACTGAATTATTACCACCAATACTCGTAATGACACCATCTTCTTTTGTCCCGGTTACAATTAATTCATACCCGTAATCATTTGTCCCAGTTGTCTCTGATTCCCAGTCTGCATCATAGGCAACGAGTTGATCACCGCCGCGGAAACCTGGAAATGGTGTTCCTGAGGCGTCGATACCGCCTGGATTATTTGTTGCATTTGGATTTAAAGCAGTTAACTCAAATGTGACTGATTTGTTTAAATCTACAAGTGACAATCCATGGAGCGTTAACTTGTCGCCAACTTGTAAACTATGCAAGAGTTCACGTTTTGCCCCATGTGCCGAGAGAACATAACCTCGAGCTGGAATTGCCATACCGCTGTCATCGCCTTCTCCCGTTTTACGAATTTCACTTACCGTTCCATTTTGGTCAACGGCAACTTCGTACCCCCAAGGATTCGTTTGCGTTTTTTTCCCATATGAATCGGTATAAATTACCATCGTATTATCTTTACGTCCTGTATTGTGTAAATCAATCGTAATTTTATTTCCCGCTGTCGTTTCGACATACATTTCTGAGTGTGGTGTGACTTGCTCTTGTTGTACAGTCTGTCCAGCATTTGCTTGAACTGTCATAATTTGGAGTGGTAATGCTTGGGCAGCTAAAAAGGTCACTAATGCCCCGGCGATAATTTTTTTATTGACATCCATTTTTTATTCCTCCACTTGAAAAATTTATTGATATTTTCAACATAAATTTAGATAAAAAAAGTACATAACAATAAAAGGAATCACTCATTTACGTTATGTACTTTGATAAAGGTATTTTTAGGGTAACTTACTCAATTCTAGACTTTTAAAACGATACTGTTTCACCAGTTTTTTCAAAAGCTGCATTCCATTGTGTTTCTAATTCTGTCAGCGCATCTTGTGGTGTCATCGCACCTTGTAATGTTTTCACGAAAATTGTTTTTGTGGCATCACGTAATTCAGCACTGTTTTCTGTTGGTGGAATTAAGACTTCTGCACGATCTAATGCTTCTGCCGCTTGTTTCATTCCTAAAGCTTTTGGTGAATCACCTGGCTCTGTAAAGTAACTGTCTTCTAACGCTGCTGTTGTTGACGGTAACACCGTTCCTGCTACTTTCGCAAATTCTAATTGGTTCACATCATTTGTGATAAATTCTGTGAAGGCAATCGCTGCTGCTTCATTATCTGTTTTTGATGGTACCGCGAAGTTCATCACTGCCACATTAACTGGTGCATCAGCTGCAGCAATTGGTTGTCCGGCTTTTGAAGCATTGTAAATTTCTGGTGCTCCTGATTCGACTGGTCCTAAGAACGTCACGCCACCTTCGATTAATGATGTGTTTCCTGCCATGTATAACTCTTGACCTGTTTTAATTGATCCTTCGGCTGCTTCTTGGGGAATAATTCCTTCCGCATACATTTTTTGCGCAACTTCGAAGTATTCTAAGATTGCCGCATTATCAGCGAAGCTAGCGACACCGTCTGTCACGATATCGTCACCACCAGCTAACGTCACCATTTTCTCCATGATTGCATTTCCATCATTAATTACCGGATAGTAGGCTGGTTTTCCCGTTGCATCAGTTACTTTTTTCGCTGTCTCGTATAAATCCATTGGTGTTGTCGGTAACTCGCTAACACCGGCTGCCTCAAAGTTTGCGCCATTATACCACGATACGGTTGTTGTTAAGTACCAAGGCAAGGCGTATAAACCTTCATCGTATTTTCCAGCTTCAAATGGTCCTTCAACATACATTGTTTCCGTCCCTTCACTTAACTTTCCAGTTAAATCAAGCAACCCACCTTGTGCGGCAATATTTGACATAAAGTGGGGATTTAAGTTTACTACGTCCGGAACATCATTACTCGTTAATGACGTTAAGACTTTTTGTTCCATCTCCCCTTGCGGAATATCTTCAATCACAATATCTACATCTGGATGCATCGTTTCAAATTCCGCTTCGATATCGGCAAAATACGAGTCAAATGGTTCTCCGGCTAACGA
>JTLC01000049.1 GCA_000798955.1 Firmicutes bacterium ZOR0006
AAATCTTGAGCAATTAGAAGAAGAAAATTCAAATTGATCAAGATGTCTGGCAAGAAAGTGAAATGGGAAGCGCGTTACAAAAACCCGAAGCGTTTGACACCGGTGTTTCAAAAAAGGAAAGACAGAACACATCACAAAAAATGTGAGAGTGGCTGTCTTTTTGTCATTTTGTTGAGAAGTAGCGGCAAAATTTCATGGAAGTGAGAGCTGTTTTTCGGAAAAAATGGAGAAAAGAGCGGGGAAATCGGATCAAAGTACTGAAAATAAAAGAAAGTCTAAAAGTGTTTTAGGAAAACAGCCAAGAAATAGAGAATGTTTTGTGAAAAAAGAGAAAAACTTGAATTTGACAAAAGAAATTTGACGTTCGCTTTTCAAAAACCGTATAATTAGAATAATATACCTAAAAACAAATCAAAAAGGGGGTGGTAACAGCTTGGATTAAGTTATAAAAAAGTATGAACTTATCGAATATATTGCGTCACTTTACAATTGTGACATTGAAGTCATACGACAATGAGAAACTCAAAGTCAAAGTTCAATCAGTTTTGATTGAAAAAGTTGGTTGGATCAAAATCAAAGAACAACTTCCAATTGAAGGTAAATACACAAACCCACGCATTAGTCATGATGGAAAGTATTGGTATCTCTGTGTCGGTGTTGAGCAGGAGTTTGAACAACCAATATTAAGTAATGAAAGCTTAGGTGTTGATGTTGGCATCAAACACTTGGCTGTTTGTTCAGATGGTACCGTTTTTAAAAACATCAATAAAAGTCAAACAGTGCGAAAGCTTGAGAAACGCTTACGCAGACTGCAAAAACAAGTTTCTCGACGTGTTTCGCACTTCAGTGTTCGAAAAAACGCAAATCTCAATGGATTCTGTGTGGAATCCGCGTGAGTTTTGCTTGTTTTTCAGCCACACTGCCAGTCAAGACTGACGTGCTCGAACACTTATTTCGTAAATATGAAAATAACAAGAAAGGAAGCCAATTTGTAAAGACGAAAAATATCCTCAAACTCGAACAACAAATGAACTTGCTGCACCGCTAACGTGTTTCGCACTTCAGTGTTCGAAAAAATACAAACCCCAATGGATTCTTGGAGGAATCCTCTTGAGTTTTGTTTATTTTTCAGCCACACTGCCAGTCAAGACTGACATGCTCAAACACTCAATTCGTTTAAAAAACATCCGCCTAAATCATCTTCATCAAGCAACGAATCAGATGGTGAAAACCAAACCATCACAAATTGTTATGGAGATGTTAAATATTCAAGGGATGATGAAAAACAAACATGTAGCGAAAGCAATTCAAAAACAAGGATTATACGAACTCAAGCGCCAACTGATGTACAAATGCCAAAAAAATGGCATTTCATTTATTGAAGCAGATATGTGGTTTCCATCGTCAAAGAAATGTTCGCATTGTGGCGTAGTCAAAACGCGACTATCGCTCTCTGAGCGCACATTTGATTGTGAAGCATGTCACTTGACGATTGACCGCGATTTGAACGCCGCTATCAATTTGAGTAACTATCAATTTGTTTAATCACTGAAAAGATGAAACAAATATGTATGATTCGTTGTGTCAAGAACTTTACGCCCCAGGAGTGTTAGAACAAACGAAAGTAGCTGTTTTGTCCTTGGAAACAAGCTTCACAAGTCAGCAAAATTGAACACGATGAACGGGGAAGCAAACAGTTTATTGTAGAGTTTTGAGATATTTATAAACTTTTATAATAAATTGGCAACGGATGAATGAATGTACGATTACACAAACTGTGGAATAGGTGCCATTGTCAATCGTGACAGTGTTGCCAATCATGAAATTATTCAGCAAGGAATGACCTTATTACAAGCGCTCAGCCATCGTGGCGGAAAATCAAGTGATGGAACAGGGGACGGTTGTGGAATTTTACTACAAATTCCTCAAAATTTTTATCGAGAGCAATATAAGATTACAGAGCCATTTGCGGTGATGATGGCGTTTTTGCCAGCAACAGCAGAACAGTTCCATCAAGCTGAAACAATTATTCACCAAGCATGTGCCAAGCAGGCACTTACAGTGAAAGTCAGCATTGTTGTCGCAACCGATGAACGTGTTTTACCGCCAACTGCACATAAAACGCAACCAAAAGTGATGCAATACCTTGTAACCGGGGAAACATTGGATGAACGGACACTATATCGTGTCCGTCGTGCAATTGAGCAAGCACTACAGTTCCAGCAAATTCAGGAAAGTGACTGCTATATCGCTTCATTTTCAACGAAAACGATTATTTATAAAGGCTTACTGACACCAGAACAAATTCCAGCCTACTATTTAGATTTACAAGATAGCCGTTTTGAATCAAATTTTTGTATTGTCCATCAACGTTTTTCGACAAATACGACACCAGCTTGGCATTTGGCACAACCGTTCCGCTACCTAGCGCATAATGGTGAAATTAATACCGTTTCAGGAAATATCGAATGGGCAAATGCGAAAAAACAGATGGCAACGTTACCAGAAGCATATCCGATTTGCGATCCACATCGTTCTGATAGTGCCAATTTAGACCGAGCGTTAGAAGCAATGCTACTCGAAGGGTATTCACTCGCTGAGGCAGTCGCACGGCTCTTACCAAAGGCGTACGTTCATGATGAATTACTCGCGCCAGAGTTAAAAGCGTATTATGAATATGCACAACTCAAAAACGAACCATGGGACGGACCGGCAGGAGTTATCTTATGTGATGGGGAAACATTAGTCGCAACACTCGATCGAAATGGTTTACGACCATTCCGGGTCATGACAACAGCAAATCAACTCGTGCTCGCATCAGAAATCGGCGTGTTGAATACACCGCTAGCAGCTATCGAAGCGGCAACGCGCGTGCAAGCAAGTGAATTACTGTGCTTTGATTTAACGACGCACACACTCTTAAGTGATGAAGTACTGAAACAACAATTTGCGAGTAACCAGCCGTATGGTGAGTGGTTAGCAGCTGTGAAAACAGAAATCGTAGCTGAAATTACAACGGAATATCCAGAGTATCCAGGCTATGAAGCTAAATTTAAATATACGAAAGCAGAACATGATCAGGAATTACGGGCCTTAATTGTGACTGGTGATGAGGAAATTGGTTCATTTCCCCATACAGCACAATTGCCAATGTTACAACCGCACGTATCCTTACTGTTTGATTACGTCAAACAAAATTTTGCGCAAGTTACAAATCCACCATTAGATTCATTACGAGAAAAATTAGTTTTTGCGACTGATGTACAGATTACGAGTCTCGATACGCTCGCAGACCAACCGTTGGCTTATCCAGTGTATCATTTTGCTTCACCACTGCTGACAACCAATCAATATCAAGCACTTAGCACCGAGCTAGCATTTAAGCCAACCGTGATTTCATTACAATTTACTGGTAATCTAGCGCAAGCACTTGTTGATTTTGAACAAAAAGTGATGGCAGTTACCGAAACCACAACAAAACTGATTATCCTAGATGATGAAGGTGAAAATAAAGCCATCCCAAGTTTATTGGCAACAACACTTGCACACCGAATTTTAGTTGAAACCGGAAATCGTTTTGCGATTCGGCTCGTCGTGAAATGTGCAGATGCGAGATTACCAATCCATTATGCCCAACTTCTCGCTTTTGGGACAGATGCGATTTATCCTTACTATGCCTATGCCTACTTAAGTCAAAAAACACCAGATCCCGAAAAAGCATTAACAAATTACTTGGCTGGTTGTCAAAAAAGTTTATTGAAACTGATGGCGAAAATGGGGATTGCCACCGTTGCTGCGTATCGTGGTTCAAAAGTGTTTGAAATAGTCGGCTTAAACGCTGAATTAACAGCTTATTTCACCGAAAAACCATCGATGTTTGGCGGGATTTCAGTGGCAGAACTTGATGCGAGTTTAGAGCCAGTTGAAGCAACACATCAACAAAAATGGAATGAATATCTCAACAATGATTCTGACTATATGACCCATGCGTATTCAAAACAATTTATCAAAGACATCAAAGCAAGCTTAGAAGCGCAAAATTATGCTGATTTTATCACAGTTGTGCAACAAGAGCGCCAACGTGAAGTCAATTTACGGGATTGTTTTGCGTATCGCTCACAACCAGTTCCGCTCGAAACAGTTGAAAGCGAAGCTGAAATTTTACAACATTTTGTTGGCTCAGCGATGTCCTACGGCGCCTTATCGATTGAGGCCCACACAACAATTGCTCGCGCGTTTAATGAACTCGGTATGAGTTCGAATAGTGGTGAAGGTGGCGAGCTACCAGAACGTTTCCGCAGCCTAGAAGGTTCAAAAGTGAAACAAGTTGCATCAGGCCGCTTTGGTGTTACATATGAGTACTTACGCAGTGCTGATGAGATTCAAATCAAAATGGCTCAAGGAGCAAAACCCGGTGAAGGAGGACATTTGCCGAAGCAAAAAGTTGATGATTCAATTGCGAAAGTGCGGTATACCAAGCGGGGTGTCAATTTAATTTCACCACCACCACATCACGATATTTATTCGATCGAAGATTTAGCGCAGTTGATTTATGATTTACAGACAACAAATCCAGAAGCTTTGGTGAGTGTGAAGTTAGCTTCATTGTTTAATGTTGGGACAATTGCGAATGGTGTCGTGAAAGCCGGGGCGCAAAAAGTGATTATTTCCGGATTTAATGGTGGAACTGGAGCATCGGCGAAATCATCGTTAAAAGGGACAGGATTACCGTGGGAGTATGGGTTGTATCAAACGCATCGCAGCCTCCAAGCGAATCATGTTCGCCACGAAACACTCATCCAAGTCGATGGACAAATTAAATCAGGATACGATATTATTGCAGGGGCAATTTTAGGTGCTGATGAGTTTGGACTCGGAACGATGTCTCTCATTGGAGTCGACTGTATCGGCTGTAAGATGTGCCATACTAATAAATGTCCAAAAGGAATTACAACGCAGGATGTGAGCTTACGCACACGACTTGATCAAAATACTTCACGACTCAAAACATATCTGCAGTATCTTGCGAAACATACGCGAACGTTATTAGCCGACCTAGGGGTTCAGTCTTTGTGCGAGTTACGTGGGCGGACAGATTTATTGATACTTCCACAAAGCCATGGTATTGAGTTGCCGTGGTTAGAATTCGCACCAGAACAAACGCCAGTCGTTGGACATCCGTGGGAATTTAATAGCGATAAATTATCCACAACACAACTGAATCCGATTGTGAACACACAACGGACACTTGGTGTCAACCAAACACAAGCAACAGCGTGTACCTATGAAACAATTGGGTATGCCGGACAGAGTTATGGTGCATTTTTGCCGGAGCAAACAACACTTATTCACCAAGGCTATGCTAATGATTATGTGGGTAAAGGACTCAGTGGTGGGACGATTTGTTTACGGAGTGATGAAACGACACGTGAACGCTTTGCAAGCAATCCAGCAGCAGTAAATGAGCATCTTATTGCCGGCAATACGATTTTATATGGTGCGACAACGGGAACGTGTTTCATTGAAGGACGTGTCGGTGAACGGTTTGCTGTGCGAAATTCCGGTGCGACTGCCCTCAATCATGGAATGGGAGTACATGCATGCGAATATATGACAGGGGGAATTGTCGTCAGTTTAGGTGACATTGAACAAAATATTGGTGCAGGAATGACAGGCGGACTGCTCTTTGTGTACGAAGCAAGTAATCTTACAGCCAAAATCAATCAAGATGTTCAGTTATACCAAGTAGCTGGAGTACATCAAACAATGCTTCAACAGGTTCTACACGAGTATGTTGCACAGACACAGAATAGTTATGCAACGACCATTTTAGAAAACTTTGAACAAGAAGTGAAAAACTTCACCCTCATCACCTCAAAAGATTACTACAAACTAAGCGCTGACTCCGGTGTTTCAGAATAGGAAGACAAGGAAACATCTGCTTCAGGTGACCAAGTGGTAGTCATGGTAGCTTTTGTAGAGCAAACAAGAGATGGCATGACGGGCTTGGCGAAGAAGCAGGAAGCGTGTTAATCCTAAGCGCTGACCTCGATGCCTGAGAATCAGGCAACGGACTGGTATGTCAAAAAAGGAAGGGACATTGAAAAAGGATTCAAGAGTCAATTTCGTTTTGACGAAGTCCGTAGAGGGAAGCGTGTTACAAAAACCCTAAGCGCTGACCATGGTTTTACGAACAAGGAATAAAAGGTAAAATCACTTTCGACTGACCAGAAAATCTTGAGCGATTAGAACAAGAAAATTCAAATTGATCAAGATGTCTGGCA
>JTLC01000005.1 GCA_000798955.1 Firmicutes bacterium ZOR0006
CGTTTGTTTGCTTTCCTTAAGGACAAGTATTATGATATCACTCACTCTCAATATCGTCAAGCTTTTTTTTGAAAAAAGTTTAAAAAGTTTTTTAACCCTTTTTAGCCATAAAAAAAGCAAAGGTTTGTTACGTCGTACTGATTGACTCAATACTATTCTCCAACAAACCTTTTACTATTTATTTAATGGATTAGTTTTTTCATCAGCCCTTCGATTTGTGTGACAAGTGCTGATTTTTCATACTTTTCTTGTTCTAACGCACCAATTTTCCCCTGGCCGTTTGCTTTTCTTTTATCAATCAGTCCAATTGGTCCTTCATTTTGATATTTGATTGTCCAAGTACTTACTGAAGAACGCATCCGCTTTTCACCAATCTCAGCGACAGAAAAGCCATATGATTCAAAAATTTGTACAGCTGTTTTATCCCCTTTTAAGTTTTCAAGCACAATTAAAATCTTAAAATCTTCCGTATAGGTCAATGTATTATACGAAACTGTTTCAATATACGGATTTTGCTCTAGGATTTTCCGTTGCTCAAATGTAAATTTACTTCTCTTTTTGTTCATAAATTTCCCCCCGTAATTCAATTATAGCTCAAAAATGATTGTTTTTTCAATTTTTTTACATTTTTCGTCTTCCTTCTAGTGCTTTTAATAAAGTAACCTCATCAACATACTCCAAATCACCACCAACTGGAAGACCATGTGCAATTCGGCTGACCGTAATATTTGCGCCTTCAAGTAGCCGGCGAATATATTGTGCAGTTGCTTCACCCTCCATCGTTGGATTTGTAGCTAAAATAACTTCTGTAATTGCTTCATGCGTTTTTAAGCGCTCAATTAAACTTCTTAAATTCAAGTCTTCTGGACCAATACCATCTAATGGTGATATTGTCCCGTGAAGAACATGATACCGTCCTCGGAATTCACGCATTTTCTCCATTGCAATAACATCTTTAGAGTCTTCAACAAGGCATAAAACTGTTTCATCTCTGCTAGTATCGGTACAGATTGAACAAGGGTCAACGTCCGTGATATGACCACAAATTGTACAATTATGTAAGTTTTGTTTGACGTTTTGTAAGGTCACAGCAAATTGGTTCGCTTGCTCTGGTGTCATTTTCGTAACAACATGAAACGCTAGTCTTTCTGCCGACTTATTACCAATTCCTGGTAATTTTTGAAATTGTTCTATTAAATCGGTGATTGGTTTTGGATAAAACATATTCTCCCTCTTTCTCTTCTTAAATTTTATTTATTTAAAAAAACGGGGTTTTCCCCGTTTTTAATTTTTAGAATAAGCCCGGGACAGACATTCCATTTGTTAAACCACCCATTCGTGATTCTGAAATTTCCGTTGCTTTTTCCACCGCTTCATTCATTGCGATTTTCAATAAGTCTTGTAGCATTTCTACATCATCCATAACTTCTGGAGCAATTGTAATATCTACAACTTTTTTATCTCCTGTGAGTATCACTTTCACGACACCACCGCCAGCAGCTCCCTCGACTTGAATTGTCGCAATCTCTGCTTGCGCTACTTCCATATCTTTTTGTAACTTTTGTGCTTGCTTTAACATTTGTGCAAAACTTGCCATTATTTTTTTCCTCCATTTTTAAATAACTTCAACAATATCGCCAAACAGGTCTGTTGCTACTGCTATTATATCATTTTGTTCTTCTTGTTGTACATCATCAGCTAAAAAACTTAACTGCTCTTCCTCATTCGTTGGTGGTAGATCCAAAGCTTCATCTTGTTGCTGATGACTCTCCTTTTCTTCCGTAAAACGAGGTAATTTATTTAATAATTCTGGTGTTACCTCTTGGTTTCGCCACTTTTGAGCAAATTGCTCTCGAAGTTGTTGCCACTCTGCTTCTAGTATAACAACATACTTTTGATTTTTTCCTAAAATATCACTCAAGTACATTTCTATTCTTTGTCGAACTGCCGGTTGCTCTAGCTGGTCTTTCACATGTTGAAATCGTGTCGCTAGAACGCATCCTTCAGAAATAGCTGCTCTTGGATGGCTATCCAATAAAAAGCCAAGTTCTGGCTGTGTTGCTTGCTTTTGAATTGTTGGCCATACTTGTTGAATTTGTACAAGGGATTGTGTATCTTTTGTCAGCGTTGCTTGAGCTAAGATACGATAAACTTGTTGGTATTGTTCAAGGTATGCCGGTTGTTGTGGTTCGGGTTCGATGACTGGCAGAGCTATTTTTTGTTCAATACTCGGTTGCTGCTTGAATTCTTTTTGTAATTGTTCAACTACTTCTCGAAGCTCTTGAACAGTCTCTTGTAACAGATGTATTTTTTTTTGCATTCCAGGATCCACACGTGTATGGGCTGCTTGACCACCTACTTGTGTATGTTGTTCACTTGGGTACATAAAACGAATTGCCGTCGTTTCCAATAAGAGACGGGGAAATGATGTATATTTCATTTGATGTTGACAGGCGTTGAATGTTTCAATTGCTTGATAAAAAAAGCTTAATTCGAAACTTTTCGCCAAACCTAGCAATTCCTTTTGCTGACTTGTTTGTGTTTTCGCAATCAATATATCACGCAATAGCAGTAATAATTGTTCAATAAATTGATTTAAATCTTTTCCGGATTCAAATAATTGCTCTATCACCGTTAACACTTGTTGGTCATTTTGCTCATTTAATGCAAGCAAAAATTCTTTTACTTGCTCGGAAGTTGCAATTCCCGCAACATCATAAACATCATTCAATCGAATTCGTTCACTGCAATATGAAATAACTTGATCTAATAAACTCAAAGCATCCCGCATTCCACCATCTGATAATCGTGCAATTAGTGTCATCGCCTCTTGTTCAAACTCAATTGCTTCTTGTGTCAAAACATAATTTAATCGTTCAACAATTTGCAACTCTGTCATTTTTTTTACTTCAAAACGCTGACATCTTGAAATAATTGTCACTGGTATTTTATGTAATTCAGTTGTCGCTAAAACGAAAATCACATGTTTAGGTGGTTCTTCTAATGTTTTGAGAAGTGCATTGAATGCTCCAGTTGAAAGCATATGAACTTCATCAATAATGTACACTTTATACTTTGCTAATGTTGGTGCATATTTTGCTTTTTCACGCAATTCACGAATTTCATCAACACCATTATTACTTGCAGCATCAATTTCAACAATATCTGATAAACTCCCGTCATTGACGCCAGTACAAACAGCACATTGATTACAAGGTTCGGCATTAGGTTGTAAATTCAAACAATTAACTGCTTTAGCAAAGATTTTTGCTAGTGTTGTCTTTCCGGTTCCTCTTGGTCCACTAATTAAATAGGCATGTGTAAATTTTTGCTGTAAAATCGCATTTTGAAATGTTTGGGTAATATGATGTTGGCCAACGACATCAAAAAATGTTTGTGGTCGATATGAGCGATAAAGGGCTTTATACATATAGATTCAGTAATTATCACTTATAATTACTGAATGTCACCACCTTTCCATTTTGTATTTGCTGAATAGTTACGTGGAAGAAACGTTCTTGGAATTCTACTAGCGCATAAATTTGTTCGACACTGTACTGTTTTCCTGGTTGTACTGCGACTAACTTATCTTCCAAATCATCCATTCGTTCAATAAGTGCAATAATTTCAACGTCGCTTTTCTGCAATGGTTCGAAAACGCCAAGGAGATAGACGTCAATTTCTTTTCCATCTCCCGCCAATGTTTCCGGAATAAAACCATAATTAACAGGATAAATTAAATCATAATGTGGGTGTTTGCTTCCGAGCGGGCGATCAATCTCAATCGTTACCTGTTTGCCTAAATATGTTTTTCCATCCATCTTCTTGACTCCTTTCGCCATTTTCTTCCTTAGTATACCGTATTTTGTTTTTAATAGTAACTGTCAGCTAATAAAAAAAACCCTTTCGGGCTTTTTTTATTGGTTATCTTTTAAGTATCGTGCTTTCACACTACTTTTGTTGAACTCATATGTTTTTCCTTTGACATAATAAGCAACTTCTTCAGCGATATTCGTAACATGATCACCTGCACGTTCTAAATATTTTAAAATTAAAATTGTTTGTGTTGCTAATACTGCTACGTGCGTTGTTTCTGAACGTGTAATTTCAAATAACTCTGTTAAGCTAGATGTGTACATATCATCAAGTGTCCGGTCCATTTCGGCAACGTTACGTGCCATTTTTGCATCTTGGAGGTCATATGATTTCATTACCTCTTCAACCATGATGACAAGGTGATCAATCATCCCAATGATTTTATCACGATATGTTCCTAAATCTTTTTCTTCATTTAATAGAATATACTCAGCTAAGTTTACCGCATAGTCAGCAACCCGCTCTAAATGTGATGACATTCGTAATGTTGCAATTACACGACGTAAGTCACTTGCAACTGGTGTTTGACGGGCAATCAATAAAATTGCTAAATCATTGATTTCCTCTGTCATTTCATTGATTGTGTCATCATGACGAACAACATCGAGTGCAACATCTTTTTTGTTCTCTTGCAGTGCGATTTTAATTTGCTCATAAGCACCAATTGCTTCTTGGCTCAACTCATTTAACATGTGTCCTAAATGTTCAAGTTCTTGATCAAAACTTGCACGTGGATTACTAAAATCAACCATTGTAAATCCCCCTTGGTTTTATTTCTTATCCGAAACGTCCAGTGATATAATCTTCTGTTTGTTGCTTTTTCGGATTCGAGAAGATATCATTTGTGTCACCCATTTCAATTAATTCTCCCATTAAGAAGAAGGCAGTTGTATCTGAGATACGTGCTGCTTGTTGCATTGAGTGCGTAACGATAACAATAGTATACTCTTTTTTTAGCTCTTCCATCAACTGCTCAACTTTTAAAGTTGCAATTGGATCAAGTGCACTTGTCGGTTCATCCATTAAAATAATTTCCGGTTTCATCGCAATTGTCCGGGCAATACAGAGCCGTTGTTGCTGACCTCCAGATAAAGCTAATCCTGACTTGTTTAACTTATCTTTCACTTCATCCCAGAGTGCAGCTGCACGGAGACTTGATTCGGCAATTTCGTCGAGTTTTTTCTTATCTTTAATTCCTTGAGCACGTGGTCCGTAGACAACATTATCATAAATACTCATTGGGAATGGATTTGGTTTTTGAAAAACCATTCCTACTCGGCGGCGTAAATCTGTTACATCTACATCTTTTTTATAAATATCTTGTCCATCAAGTTTAATTTCACCGTCAATACGAACAGTATCAATTAAATCATTCATACGGTTCAATGTTCGCAAGAATGTTGATTTTCCACATCCAGATGGTCCGATAAATGCTGTTACTTTATTTGCTTCAATATCCATTGTGATTGATTTTAAAGCTTGAAATTCACCATAAAATAAATCTAAATTTTCGACTTCGAATTTATTGTTTTCTGCCATAATAATCCATCCCTCGCTTATGCTTTTGTTTTATCAAGTTTTGCTGATACAAAACGAGCAATTAAGTTAATTACTAAAACAATAATAATTAAGACTGTTGCCGTTGCAAAAGCAATTTGGAAGTCCTCAGGACTGATTGCTTCTTGTGCAAGTAAGTATAAGTGAACTGTTAACGTTCTTCCACCATCAAAGACTGATGTTGGGAGATCTTTTAATACCCCTGCAGTTAACAATACTGGTGCTGATTCTCCAACAATACGTCCGATTGCTAAAATAACTGCTGTTAAAATCCCAGGTAACGCACTCGGAAGGACAACCTTCCAAATTGTTTGGATTTTTGTTGCTCCTAAACCAAGTGAACCTTCACGATAGCTTTGTGGAACTGATTTTAATGCTTCTTCAGTAGCACGAATAATGACTGGTAAGTTCATAATTGCTAATGTAAATCCAGCTGATAAAATCGAAACGTTCAAACCAAACGCACGAACAAATAATGCTAAACCAAATAGTCCGAAAATAATTGATGGAATTCCGGCTAAACTTTGTGTTGCTAACCGAATTAAGCTCACAAATTTTGTTTGTTTCGCATATTCTGTCAAATAGATAGCCGCCATAATTCCTACTGGTACAGAAATTGCTAATGAAATACCAACAATGTACATCGTCGAAACAATCATTGGCCAAATACCACCAGTTTCAGCAGATCCGAAAATAAAATCGAAGCTTAAGTGACCCATTCCTTGAATAAAGATGTAGCCAATAATAATAACTAAAACACCAACGGTGAAAATTGTTGAAAACATGATTAATGCTTTCATCAATAAATCTTTTGTTTTACGACTCATTAGTGGTCACCTGCCTTTTTATTTAAACGCATAATTGCTAAGTTTAAGAGCACGATAAAGATAAATAATACAATTCCAATTGCATAAAGCATTTCACTGTGTCGTCCTGATGCATAACTCATTTCTAACGCAACTGTTGAAGTTAACGTTCGAACTGATGAAAGAATTGAATCTGGAACTTGTGGTGAATTTCCGGCTACTAAAATAACTGCCATTGTTTCCCCAACAGCACGACCAAACCCTAAGACAACTCCTGTCAAAATTCCCGAACGTGCTGCACGAATTGTGACTGAAAAAATCGTTTGAATTTTCGTCGCCCCTAAAGCAAGCGAGCCTTCGCGATAATAATTCGGCACTGCACGCAATGATGTTTCTGTCATTGAGATGACAGTTGGTAAAATCATCACACCTAAAATAATAATTGCTGCTAGCATTGATGTTCCCGATGCAAGCCCAAATATTTGTTGTATGAGCGGAACAATTACCATTAATCCAAAGAAACCAAAAACAACTGATGGAATTCCGGCTAAGAGTTCAACGGCTGGCCGTAAAAATTGTGCTACTCTTTTTGGTGCTAACTCAGCAATATAGACACCTGTTAAAATCCCAATTGGAACACCTAAAATCAACGCACCGATTGTGACACCTAACGTTCCTAAAATCATCGGTAAAATACCATAGAGTTTCAATGCAGTTGGTTTCCATTCAGAACCAAATAAGAAGTCAGTCACTGAGTATGCTGGCTCAGGTACTACGACAGAAACTTTGCGATTTCCGACAGGTGTTTCACCTTTAATGTCTAAAATCGAGGTATATTTTACGCTATCATCAAGCTTACTTGATTCTGGCTCATCAGAAAATACCGCTGTTTGCGCTGGATCTTCATTTTGTGAGTCAATTGTAATGTTAATTGTCTCTTCACCTTGTGGTGTATTGTAGACAAGCGTATGCTCACCGTCTGTTAACGGGAACGCTTCTTTAAAGTCTGTTAATAGCTCTCCATCAAGTCGAACTTGATCTGTTGCTTTAAATTTTTCAAGATATACGATTGTCGTATCACTTGAAGGTCCAAAAAATGGTTTCACCCCATTTGAAATAACAAAAAAACCAATTGTGACAACGGAAATAATTGAAACTGTCGCCATAAGTAAAAATAAATTTTTCCAGAACCATTCAATTATGTTCTTCCGCTTGTGATTTGCGCTTTGCATATCTGTCGCCTCCTTAGCATCACCAAAAATTGGGAATAAATCATATTTATCATAGCAATATACTTTTTAAGATTGGTCGATTTACCGTAAAAGTTTTGTAAAAATTTTGTAAATCTACGGAGATTATTTTGTAAAAGCAAGTAAAAAGGTGTATGTTCGCTCATACACCTTTTCTCTGTCGATTATTCTGCTGTATTTTCAACCGAAACAAATTCTTCTGCAACGACTGCTTGTCCTTCAGGACCTAGCACCCACTCCAAGAATGTTTGTGATGATTGTGTTAAGCTATTTTCTTCATAAATTAAAATAAATGGTCGAGCAATTGCATATGAATCATTTTGAATATTTGCTTCTGATGCCTCAATCCCCTCTACTTTTAACGCTTTAATTGTTTCATCAATTGAACCTAAAGAGATGTATCCAATAGCATTCGGGTTTTGTGAGACTTCTGACTTCACTCCACCAGTTCCATTAAACTCTTTGGCATCTGTTGTCATTTGGTCTTTAATTCCTAAAATTTCTTCAAATGCTCCACGAGTTCCCGATGCTGATTCACGAGCAACAACTGCAATTGGCAAATCTGCACCACCGAGCTCAGACCAATTCGTCACTTCACCAGTATAAATTTTAGCAATTTGTTCAATTGTTAAATCAGTAACTGGGTTGTTCGCATTCACAATTACACCAATTCCATCCATAGCAATAATACTCTCATCAACACCTGATTTTTCTTCTGGGGTTAACGAGCGAGATGACATTCCAAAATTAACAGTTCCTTCTTTTGCTGCTTTAATTCCATCTGAAGATCCAGAAGCACTAATTTTCAAGTCGATATTTTCATACTTTGCTTCAAAAACAGGTTCTAGTTCTTCCATTAGAACATTAACAGATGAAGATCCACTGATCATAACGCGATCTTTTCCATCATTTGACGAACCACAAGCACTCAAACTCATTGCTAACACACACATTGTCGCAATTCCAATTACTTTTTTCATTGTGTACACCTTCTTTAACATCTATACTTTCATACTCTAAAAGCTAATATAATTTCATTAACACGTTTCATCTTGCGTTTACAAAATTTACTTTATCATCGCTTTGTAAAATAACGGTCATATTTATTTAAAAAGGTTGTTAAACAATGTAAATATTTTGTTAAATCATTGACTAATCAATTTTTCTTGGGGAATTCGAGATGAAATGATGTTCCTTTTCCATTTTGACTTTTCACATAAATTCGCCCATGATGTCGGTGAACAATCGATTTTACAATCGCGAGCCCCAGTCCTGTTCCACCAGAATCACGTGTTCTCGCTTTATCCACACGATAAAAACGATCAAATACATGCTTCAAATCTTTTCGTGGAATACCAATTCCTTGATCCTTACATTCAATATAGATATTTTGCCAATCATCTTTGAAACTAATGCGAATTTCGGTTTTATCATTGGAATACTTAATCGCATTACTAATCAAGTTAACAAATACTTGTTTGATTCGTTGGGCATCACCATGAATTTTCATAGCTGAATCAGCTTCAATAATTAACTTCATTTGCTTATCGTGCAGTTTTGTCTTAAAGGTTTGTTGGCATTCTTCAGCAATGTGGACTAAATCAATTGGCTGAATATTCAAACGATAATCTTCACTATCAACACGAGATAGCTCTAATAAATCTTCAATGATATACGCCAAGCGTTCATTTTCTTTGAAAATAATTTCCAAAAATTCAGTTAAAATCTCTGGATCATTCATTGCTCCATTCAACAGTAGTTCAGATGCACCTTTTATTGCTGAAACTGGTGTTTTTAATTCGTGCGAAACATTTGCAACAAATTCTTTTTGCACTTTTTCCGTCGTTTTCATTTTGGTAATGTCATTAAAGATAAAAACATTGCCGCTAAACTGCTGATGTGCATCAAGTAAGGGTGAAGTTGTCACCGCGTAGTAGTGATTATGGTAATGAAATTCTTGTTTATTGCGTTCCTCACTAATTTGAGCATTATCAATGATTTGTTGTAATTCACGAGAATTACAAATAACCCGATAATTTTTTCCAATTACATCTTCAATTTCTAATAATGTTCGCATTGCCTTATTCATAATCATGACTTCACCAAAACGATTCAAGACAAATGTGGGATTTTTTACACTTTCTATAATACTCATATACCGCAGTTCATTCTTTTCTTGTTCTACTTCTTTTTTCTGAAGTTGTTCACCTAGTCTTTTCAACGTATATTCTTGCTCTTGTCGCATCAAGCGAATCATTCGAATAATTAAGACAGCATTGAACAACATCGAAGCTGCTAAGCACCCCAATAAAATAAGTTGTCTGTACTGCTCTCCAATTGTAAAAACAATCATTGAAACAAAAAATAATAATACATTATAAATGATTACATCTTCAATTGCTTGGCGAAAATTAGATTTATGCATACTCTTATTCCTTTTCTAACATATAGCCCACGCCACGAATCGTTTTAAATAGTCTTTTACTCGCATCTGCTTCTAATTTTTCCCGTAGTTTGAAAATATAGACATCAACTGTGCGCGTGTCCCCATCGTATTCATAGCCCCAAACACTTCCGAGCAAGTGATCTCTGGACAATACTTTCCCTTGATTTTTGACCATATACATCAAAAGTTCAAATTCAGTCAATGTCATTTCTACTTTTTGCCCATCCATATAAACTTCATATCGTTGTGTATCAATATTAATATTGCGATAATGCAGTTTTTCTTCTGTTGTTGCGGTTCCACGTACCTGCTGTGTTTCTTTTTTTTCAGCTGCCATCGATTTTCTTCTCATCACCGCTTTGATTCTCGCGACAACTTCACGTGTTGAAAATGGCTTGCGAATATAGTCGTCCGCGCCTTCACTCAAACCTTCAATCATATCTAGTTCTTCTGATTTTGCCGTCAACATCATGATATAACTTGTATTCCCTAGTTCCCGTAATTTTCGGCAAACTTCAATTCCAGTCATTTGTGGTAACATCCAATCCAATAAAATAAATTCAAATGTTCCTTGTTTTGCAATTTCATATGCATCAGCACCATTATCAACTGCTGTTACTTCAAATCCCGATTGTTCTAAATCATATTTTAAGAGCCTTTGTAATGAGGCCTCATCTTCAACAAGCAAAATTTTCCCATTTCCCATCATCTCTACACTCCTCGTTATTTTTTTACTTTTATCTAAAAATACCACAAATTATACATATTCCGGCAGTTTTTTACTTTTTTTTTACATTTTTAAACTTTGTAAACAGTTAATTTATTTTTTGTAAACAAATTGCAAATAAATGGTTAAACTCTTCTGCTTTTTTTGGTATGATAAGCATGTTTGCTTTTTCTTTATGCAACAAATCTTATTTAATACTAGGAGCGAAAAATATGGATGTGAATATGCAAAAACTCATCTTTGAACTAGTTGGTGGACTAGGTATTTTCTTATTCAGTATCAAATTCATGGGTGATGGACTCAAGAATTTTGCTGGTGACAATATTCGTGATTGGATCGAAAAATTTACTAATACGCCTGTAAAGGGTGCACTTGTCGGGATTTTAGTTACCGGCTTATTACAAAGTAGTTCAGGAACAACTGCATTAGCAATTAGTCTTGTTCGTGCTGGATTGATGACGACACAACAATCAATCGGGATCATTATGGGGGCAAATGTTGGTACAACTGTTACTGCCTTTTTAATTGGTTTAAAACTTTCAAAATATGCTTTACCAATTATGGCTGTTGGTGGCTTGATCTACATGTTTGCTAAAAACAAAAAGCTCAGCTATTTATCTCAAACTGTTTTTGGTTTTGGAGGGTTATTCCTCGGTCTTGATATTATGAGTAAAGGTCTTTTACCAATTGCCGAAATGCCACAATTCTCACAATTTATGGTTGATTTATCATTTAACCCTTTACTCGCTATTTTAGTTGGTACGGTTCTAACCATGGTTGTTCAAAGTTCTAGTGCTACCATTGGAATTCTTCAAAGCCTCTATGGCGGTGGTGCCATTAGCTTACAAGCAGCACTCCCAATTTTGTATGGTGATAACATCGGAACAACAATTACCTCGGTTCTTGCTTCAATTGGTGGGTCTACTGCTTCGAAAAGGACCGCTGCCTCACATGTTATTTTTAACGTACTTGGCTCGGTACTCTTCACTCTCTTACTCGTTCCGTACTATCATTTTGTTTCGGCCGCTGCAAGTGTCCTCGGACTAACTCCCGAAATGCAAATTGCCTTTGCACATGCTGGATTTAATATTACTATGACGTTACTCCTCTTACCATTTGCTGATGTCTTAGCACGACTTGTAACTAAAATTATTAAACCAAGCAAAGAAGAATTAGCGTTACCTGACCTTGGAAACTTTGTCCTGGATAATGATTTGATTGAACAATCACCAGGTTTTGCCTTACTTCAAGTCAAAAATCAAGTTATTTCAATGGCTCAATTTACCCGACAATCAATCATTAACGCAAATAATTTTGCGAAATCAGGAAGTCTAAAAGATTTAGAGCGTCTTCATCAAACAGAAAGTATTGTTGATACAATGGATAAGAAGATTTCTGAATATTTGGTTGAAATCGGTACTAAAACAATTTCCGAAGATGATGGTCGTCAACAAGTGTTTTTGCTCAATTCAATTCGTGATTTAGAGCGTATGAGTGACCATGCTGTCAATATCGCTGAACATTTTGAGTTGAAGTTTGACAATAAAGAACATTTAACTGCTGCTGGATTTGAAGAGTATACCCTATTGATTAATCATACAATTGAAATGGTCGATTTAACAATTCAGTCTCTTGAAGAAGATAATATTTTCTTAGGTGGCCAAGTTATTGAGCGTGAAAACGAACTTGATAAAATGGTATTTACTGCACGTGAGCATTATATCGAGCGACTTACGACACAACAACTAAATGGTATGAAGACTTTTGTCTTCACTGATATTATTAGTAACATTGAACGCATTGGTGATCATGCTGCTAATATTTGTAACCGTCTCGCACGCTAAAAAAACACCACATTGCAACTACTTGTTGCATGTGGTGTTTTCTTGTTCTATCATCTTCATAGCTTTTTTTCGTGCCTTATTTCGTTCTCGTAAGCTACGAAAAAATGTCGTTAATAATTCGCTACACACTTCATTTCTAATACCTGTAATCACCTCAGGTGCATGATTAAATCGAGAATCTCGTGGTAAATCCATTAATGACCCTACACATCCCGCTTTCGGATCATGTGCACCGAACACTAGCTTATCAACTCGAGATTGAATAATCGCCCCCGCGCACATCGGACACGGCTCAAGTGTAACGTATAACGTACAGTCTGTTAATCGCCACTTACCAAGTAGCTGACTGGCCTGCTCTATTACCATTAATTCAGCATGATGCAACGGATTTTGGCTTGTTTCTCGATCGTTGAACGCTCGGGCAATGATTTTATTATCATAAACTAAAACAGCTCCAATTGGAACTTCTCCAATGGCTGCTGCTTTTTTTGCTTCTTCAATTGCTGCATCCATGTACATCTCATGATTCATATTCCTTATCCTACCTTTATTGATAAAATAAAAACACCCCAGGTTTGTACACATGCCAATAACTCCTTAAGGCTGCTACCTTCCGGTCCTGACCTGGTTCGAAGCATTGACATTGTACACCTGAGATGCAATTAAAATTATACCGTGTTCTTATCCAAATTGCAAATATATTTACCAAAATTGTGATATAATATTGTTGTGATTTTTTTTGGGAGGATTGTATATAAATGAAAAAAACACCTTTTATCGCTATTGAAGGACCTATTGGGGTTGGGAAAACTTCACTTGCTCTCGCAATTGCTGATCAACTTGACTATAATTTATTAAAAGAGATTGTCCACGAACATCCTTTTCTAGATAAATTTTATGACGATATTGAAACTTGGGCGTTTCAAACTGAAATGTTTTTCTTGGTCAATCGTCATGTGCAACTTGAAGAAATTCAAGAAAACTATCTGCATCATCAAAAACCAGTGGTTTCTGATTATCATATTTTCAAAAATTTAATTTTCGCAGAAATGAACCTCGATAAGAGTAAGTTCGCGAAATTTTCGCAAATTTATAACATTCTCCTCGAGGATACACCACCACCAAATGTGCTGATTGTTCTCAATGCAAGTTTAGAAACTCTTTTACGTCGAATTGCATTACGAAATCGTGAATTTGAACAAGATATGGATCCCGAGTACTTACAGCGCTTAATTACTGCTTATGATGAGAAAATCGATTTATTCCGACAACTCTATCCACAAATTCCCATTATCAAAATCAACGGGGATGACTTTGATTTTGTTCATCAACCTGAGGATTTTGCCAAAATTATGCAATTAATCCAACCATATTTAACTGAGGAGCGTATCCATGAAAAAATATAACCCTGAACAATACGGAATCCCTAAAGCTGCAACAATTGCTATCGCTGGGACTGTTGGCGTTGGTAAGTCAACTTTAACAAATGCACTAGCTGATGCTTTAGATTTCAAAACTTCACTTGAAAACGTTGAAAATAATCCTTATCTTGAAAAATACTATGATGATTTTGAGCGTTGGGCTTTCCATCTACAAATTTTCTTTTTAGCTGAGCGCTTTAAAGAGCAAAAAAGAATTTTCCAATATGGTGGCGGATTTATTCAAGATCGCTCAATCTACGAGGATGTTGATATTTTTGCTAAGTTAAACTTCGATAACGGCAAAATGTCAGCTGAAGATTACGCAACCTATCGTTCATTATTTGAAGCAATGGTGATGACACCATTCTTCCCTCATCCCGATTTACTCATTTATGTTGAAAGTGACTTTGAAGAAGTCCTTCGCCGTATTCAAATGCGTGGTCGCTCAATGGAAGTTCACACTGATGAATCATACTGGCGTGATCTCTATGATCGTTATGAGTACTGGATTAATAACTTTAATTTTTCTCCAGTCTTGCGTATTAATGTAAAAGACTACGATATCGTGAATAACCCACACAGTGTTGAACTCATCCTTGAACGTGCTGGGAAAATTCTTCAGCAGACACAAAAATAAAAGAGGCGTTAGCCTCTTTTTTTGTTATATTAAATTGTTTCAACTGGTCGAAATTGATTTGCAGCTTCAACATAATCATAGCCATAGGCATGCATCTTTTGTGTAATTTCTTCCACACTAAAGCCCGTTCCGTCACAGAGATCTTCCAGATTGCGATACTCATCACGCAATTTCATATTCACCCAACTCAAGGCAATCGCCGGTTCAATTTTTAAAAATTGTTCAAGTGTCATTCGTGCATCCATGCTGTTACCTCCCACATATGTTTAAATTTTTTTAAGTATAGCGATTTGGCAAGAAACCTGCAAGTGTTATTTTAATTGATATATCAACTAAAATCAAATGATTGTTATTCATTTTTGTACGAAAGTAATTAACTTATATTCTAGAATGTAAGCAATCTACTCCAAGCTAGCTGATCAAAATTTTTTTTACTGGCATTTACATTTCATAACTACGCTATATCATGCTACTAGACATTTCTACACCAGAATTTTGTTGTTGTTTTCAATATTTTTTTGAAGGCAAAAAAAA
>JTLC01000050.1 GCA_000798955.1 Firmicutes bacterium ZOR0006
AGCTTTAATACCCATATCTCTATTAAACGTAACTATTTCGTCTTTAAATCCCATTTTTTTCTCTATATATGTATTCAAAAAGATACGTAAATCTGGTTTTTTATTGAAAATTTTTTTAATTTGATCTTTTATAACACTATTTTTTCCTATAGATAAAGAAGCATATTCATGCACAAGAAACTTACTATGGCTTTTTTTGTAATAAAAATCAGTTCCCATGAATTTCCAAATAACATCATATACTTGATCGTCTAAAACATTGTTTGAATCATATACTTCATAGTTTGTGTATTTTTTTATATATTCCATATAAGCATCTATTTCTGGCAAGTTAGCTTTCGCAGCCCTTTGGAATAATATTTTCATATATTAACCCTCTTCTCTTTTCATAACTAATCAAAATTTATCAAGTGGTTTACCAAAATATATTATTTAAGCAATATATTTTGGTAAGGTATAAAGCTTTGGCTATTATCTTGCAAAGATGCAGCGCCAGTTATACCTAAATAATAACGTAGTCCTACATAGAACATTACAATCATAAAAATTATAACTCTTAAGTTTTTATTTTTTATCAAATTAATCATATATATAATCAGTAAAACATATGAAAACTCAAACAATTTCGATGTTCTCGATGCTAGCGTTCCAATTGGATTAAACAGTAAATAGCAGTACAAATAAATGGCAGCCAATTTATAAATTACAGGAAAAAATTTGTTTTTTGCACTACAATAATCATAAACTATAGTTGCTCCAATAAATATACTAGCTACCTCTAAAAATCTAACTCCTAATCCTAATTCACTTCCATAACTTCCACCTGCATTTTTATAATGTGCAATCTGTGGGAAAATATCAGATAATAAATTTATAAAAATAGAATTTATATCAAAAAAATTAATAACAAATACGCCAATAAATATACTAACTATAATTTTTTTACTATAATTTTTATTTATAAAATAGAGTGTAGGAATAAAAATTATTGCTGCCTCATGAAAAAGAATCGCAACTATAGCAAGCAAATACGCTTTTGCTTTTTTTCCTTTTTTTAAAAATAATAAAGCAATCAAAAAAATTGTTGCCGCAATACTTTGGCGAAAAATTCCAAAAGAAAGAAAACCCAACCCTAACCACAGAAGAATTGCATAGTTAGAATTGTCTGTCATTTTTTCCCAAAAGATAAAATGAGTTATCGTTACGAAAAGAAAAATAATCAAAACCAAAGCATTGAAATCACTAAAAACAAAACTTGAAAAATCATTAAGGAAAAGGTACCCTATTTCAAAATCCCGGTATGATTCGGGGTAGTAAAATGCATTTTCATATGCCCCCCAGTCAGCTCCAACTTTATATCGCAGACCAAAAATTAAAATGAATAAGGGTAAAACAA
The DNA here is from genome assembly GCA_000798955.1 of Firmicutes bacterium ZOR0006. Taxonomy (GTDB): domain Bacteria; phylum Bacillota_I; class Bacilli_A; order Culicoidibacterales; family ZOR0006; genus ZOR0006. The sequence goes on from JTLC01000050.1 coordinate 1,397, forward strand.
CAAAGTAATATATTCGTTTGTTTTTGATAAAATTTAATACTACATTTGAGAGAAAAAAAATCCAATATATTGTCATTTTATGCCTCTTTTCCAATTGCGTTGTAAATTTCAGAAACTTTTTCCACCAAATTTACAATTTCATATTTTTGGATTGTAGAAAGACTATCTATACTCATTAAATTTCTTGTGTCCTTTAACATATAAATTTTTTCAACTGACTGAATAGTTTCCTTTATACAATTGTATGGTACTAAATATCCTGTTTTTTCATCAATAACTAAATCTTGATTTCCACGAATGTTTGAAGCAATCACTGGTTTACCAGCTGCCATTGCTTCCATAATGTTTTTTGGTAATCCCTCATGATGTGAGAATAATGCGCAACAATCTGTAATATTTAAAATTTTAGCAACATCATTGCGATAACCTAGTATGTGAATTGTATCAGTTAAATCTTTTGTCGCTACAATTTGTTTTAATTCATCGTATAAAACACCATCCCCAACAAATAATACCTTGATATCTTTATGTATTTTTTTTATTTCTTCCATTGCCAATATCATTTGCATGTGATTTTTACGTTTGATCAATTCAGCGACAATTGTAATAACAAAGTCGTTTTCTGAGAGACCTAAACTTCTCTTGAAATCTAAATCTTTTTGCTCTGAAACAGCGTATTTTTCAATATCTAACCCAACACCATTCACTTTATACACTCCGTTTGATTGTCGAGTTTTAAATTTTTTGTTTGCTATTTGATAATCTTCTTCGTTCATTGTAATTAATGCATCTGTATGCCTTGCCATATACTTCTCAATTGGATAGTAAATTAACCAGTTTTGAATCGGTGCACCTTTAAAGAAGTGAAAACCGTGTGCTGTATAAACTACCTTCGGTATTTTACATTTTTTAGCAGCATAACGGCTCACAATACTAGCCACTGGGGTATGTGTATGCATCAACTCAAATTGATACTTATTCATTACTTCCTTTAATTGCAGATAAGAAGTTACTGTTGCTTTGGAAAAGGGATTTCGTGAAAAATCAATATGATGCCAAACAACATAAGGATACTCTGCCATTTTTTCCGTATATTTATTTTCATCCATTTGTGTGGCAACATGAACTTCATATCCTTTTTGATACCAGTGTTGTAGGTACGGCAAGTGAAAATTCATAATATGGCTTTGTACAGTTGCTGTAAACAATACTCTTTTGCTACTCATATTCTCCCTCCACATTCCAATCATCAAATTTTGTATAATTATTCAATGCATTATTTGTTTTATAAATATTATCAATCATTAACGTTTGGATATTTTCAGCAATATTTGTTGCTTTTCGTCCAAGCTTAATTCCAATTGCACTTGTTAATCTCGCAAGTGATGCTGGTATGACAATGCTTATCGCTTTTGTTGTTTGTTTATATTTTTGTGTAATTTGTTTAAAGCTCACAACTTCAGTTCCACAAATATAGGTTTTACCAGTTGTTTCAGACAACTCACCAATTTGTTGCATCATCGCAATAAGATCTTGATAGTAGATTACTGTTTTTTGATTTTGGCCATTCCCAAATTGGACAGTCAATCCTTTTTGCGCCAGTCGATACATTTTTTTGAAGTTTCCTTGATCTTGCCCACCATAAACTGTAACAGGTTGAACAATAGTTAAGGCAAAATTGTTTTCTTTAATAAGTTGTTGACCATACATCTCAGCTTCGTGTTTACTGATACCATACGGTGTCTCTGGGTTTCGTGGTGTATCAATCGTGATTAATGTATTTCCATGTTTTCCGTAAACAGCCACTGTACTAACGAAAATAGTTTTTCCAACTCCATATTCAAGAGCTTTATCAAATAATTGTTGCGTGCAGTCTCGATTGATATGGTAAAACGCTTCAATATCGGCTTGATTTTTTGGTTTCGCATGTACTTTTGCTGCTAAGTGGTATAAGTAATCTACCTTTTCTAAATGCTGTTCCCACTTCGAAATTTCTGTCAAATTACCAATAACTATTTCAAGTGTTTCCGGAAATTGCTGTTTTAATTGTTTCAAAGCAGCTGTTTCAAGTAAATCAACTGCTTTGACGCAATATCCTGAATTTAAGAGATTACTTGTCAGTTCAGAACCAAGCCAACCACCTGCTCCAGTTACTAAGGCTACTTTCATCACTTACTCACCTCTTGCTTTCCTTCAACAACACCATCAGTCTTAAAGACTTTGACCACGGTTAAAATCATAATTTTCAGATCAAGCCATGGTGACCATTGATGTAAGTATTCCGCATCAAATTTGACTTTTTCCGGAATTTCCAATTCATCTCGACCATTAATCTGGGCCCATCCAGTGACACCAGGAACAAGCTGATGAACATTATGTTCTGTGCGTAATTGTTTCAAATCATCTTGGTTATATAACGCTGGTCGTGGACCAACAAACATCATGTCACCCTTCACGATATTCCACAATTGTGGTAACTCATCCAAACTCGTTTTTCGTAAAATGCCACCAACTTTGGTGATAAACGCTTTTGGGTCAGCTAACAAGTGTGTTGGCACATTTGGTGTTTCCGTATACATTGATCGGAATTTATAGATTTGAAAATGGTGATTATCTTTCCCAATTCGTTCTTGTTTGAACAAGACTGGTCCTTTTGATTCAAGTTTAATTGCGATTGCAATCACCAAAAAGATTGGTGAGAGGGTGATAACAGCAATGAGTGCTACCACACGTTGAAAGAGATTATACATCAGTTCTCCACTCCTTTATCCGATTTTACTCCCAATTGGGATAATTGTCCCATCAGTGATACTGTGCCAAGGGGCTACTGTTGTTCCAGCTTGCAAGAGGCAGTGTTGCCCTACTTGAACACCGCCAGTTAAGGTCACCCGTTGCGCAATGTGGCTATAGTTACCAATACAGACATCATGATCTAAGATGGCACCTGTATTAATGATACAGTGTTGACCAACTTGAACACTCGCTTGAATGATTGTTCCTGCCATGACAACCGTTCCATCGCCAATTTTGACATCTGGTTCGATAACGGCTGTTGGATGGATAATTGTCGCAAATTGCACATGGGAATGTTCACTCGCCAACTGTGCTCGTAACGCATTACTCCCAATTGCCAAGACAACAGTGACAGCTTCATCTGTCAACTCTGCTAGATCTTGCAAACTACCCAAGCGTGGTAATCCTAAAATAATTTCCTGTTGCGCATCATCATAAATCCCCATGACTTCATACGTCGGTTGCATGTGATTACAGGCCTGAATCGCTGCCAAAATCACTTTGGCATGACCACCACCGCCAACGAGAACGAGTTTTTGCATCTTACTGCTCCTTTGCGTAAAGCTTAGCATCATAATCAGCTTCGATGAAGGTTGGGACAATTGCTTTCAAATGATTTTTCACATCTTCATTTGAACCAATCTTCAGTGTCTGCTTTAACTCTGCTAGTTGTTGGGTTAATAATTCAAAATCATTGAATAAGGCTTGGCCAACGAAAATCTTGTTGTTTCCTGTTTCTTGTAAGCCTTCTTCATCCATTAATAATTCTTCGTACAATTTTTCGCCCGGACGTAAACCAGTCACTTCAATTTTCATATCTGCACCTGGTTTAAATCCTGATAGCTTGATCAAGTCGCTCGCTAAATCATAAATTTTCACTGGCTCACCCATATCAAGAACGAAAATTTCGCCACCTTTGGCAGTTGATCCCGCCTGTAAGACGAGTTGCACGGCTTCAGGAATCAGCATAAAGTACCGTGTAATATCTTGATGGGTTAAAGTTACAGGTCCACCCGCCGCAATTTGCTTTTTAAATAACGGGATTACTGATCCATTCGAACCGAGGACATTCCCAAAGCGTACCGAAGCGAATTCTGTTTGGCTTTCTTTATCCATCGCTTGGACAATCATTTCACAAGCACGTTTTGTTGCTCCCATCACATTAGTTGGGTTGACAGCTTTATCTGTAGAAATCATCACAAAGCGTTTAACGCCATGAGCATCAGCACATCGTGCCATATTCAACGTCCCAAAGATATTGTTTTTAATTGCCTCTTTCGGGCTAGCTTCCATCAAGGGCACATGTTTATGCGCTGCGGCATGGAAAACTAATGTTGGTTTGTGGGTTGTAAAGAGATAGTTTAACCGTTTATAATCACGAATTGACCCAATCAGCGCTTGAACAGCGAGCTCGGGATACATTCGTTTCAATTCATTTTGAATTTCATAGAGCGAATTTTCATAGATATCAACCATAATCAGTTGTGCTGGTTGATACTTCGCAATTTGCCGACATAGTTCTGAACCAATTGAACCACCGGCACCACTAACAAAGACAGTTTCGCCTTTGATAAAAGGTGATAAGTGCTCATTATCTAACTGAATAATTTCACGACCGAGTAATTCTTCTAATTGGACATCACGTACATGTTTCAAATCGACTTTGGCATCTAACATTTGATTAAGTGGTGGTAAAACTTTCAATTGCACATCCAAATCTTTTACCTGTTGAATGATGGCCTGCCGTTTTGTTTCCGCTAGTGACGGAATTGCTAAAATGAGTTTTTCAATTTGGTGTTCGACTACTAAGCCTTCAAGTTCTGCCACTGTTCCTAACACCGGGACCCCAACAATTTTTTGTTTTTGTTTCGCATCATCATCATCAACGGTCCCAATAACTGTATAGTGACTATTATGATTCATTTTAATCTCGCGAATTAGACTATTTGCTGCTTCCCCAGCACCAATGATGATTGTACGTTTCTTCGCCCCTTGGACTCGTTGAATGTGTTTTACCTCACGACGGATAAACCGTAGCCCAAAGCGAAGCCCGAACATCAGTGAACTAATCACAACAACAGTCACGATAGCATACTGTAAGCTAGCCATCGCTGTCACCATTGTCACGAACGTACTCAACGTACTCGCAATCCCAATTGCGAGAAACAAATTGATGAACTCAATACTTGAAGCATATCGCCACAGATTATGGTATTGACCGAAGATAAAGGCCAATCCGATAAAGCAGATACTATTCATCCCCACAATAAGTACTACCGTTGATTGTGGAATCATCATCTGCAGTAACCATGCACTTGATAAAGTCGCAAGACCAATGATGCCCAAGTCGGCAATTAGTAGGCCAATTAATTTTAAATACCGATAGCGAAAAAGCTTTTCTTGCATACATAACATCCCTTCAATTCGTAACTAGACTATTACGAAAACGTTTTTGACAAATAATTTCATTTTTCATTGATTTTTTTTACTTAAAAACGACAAATCTGGCACTTTTTGTTGAAAAGAAAACGCCTCTAAAGACGTTCATATCCGATTGATACTTCCCCACCTCAAAAGAAGCGTATCAAGGTCTCTATATAACTATTTTCTTGCATAAAAGTTGTTTGAATTCTGGTTTTAGAACTGATTCTGCCTATTTTACTTTTTCAGCAAAACCACGTTCATCTCTTAGTTCTTCATAACGTGATTCCACCTGCTACTACTCGCAAAAACATTTGTCTCTAGTCCACTAACTCTGTTGTTGACTAATCCAAATTTATTTTGCATGCCGTAGTCGCTAGTGACTTGATAGCTTTATCTTCACTATCGGTGTCATCACTCACTTATGAAACGAGCTATTCACTTCAGGACTTGTCAAAACGTAAACACTGATAACGTGGTCTCAGACCACTATCAGTATTCATTTATTTGACGTATCGTCCTGATGTTATCCTTATTGCTTATCTTGATAACACCGTGAATAGACTCTCTTTATTTTTGATAACATGCTTCACGCTTCAAGGCTCGTGAAATCGTAAACAGGTGTGACGTCATCTCAGCCGACTACACCTTGTTCACTTATTTCACATACCGCCTTGATGCCCCAACTTGCTCACTTTGTTATTGGCACTGCGCTCAGCACTTACTTCTGATAATAATAGTAATAATCGCCTTGGTTTTTCATGTCGACTTTGTTCATCACTACTCCAAGGATGTGGGCGTTAACTTTGTCGAGGCGTTTTTTTGCTTCGGCGAGTTGTTCTTTTTTCACTTGGTTTGAAGCTGCTACGAGGATGGTTCCATCGACGATTTGAGCAAGAATTTGCGCATCGGCTACGGCGAGGACTGGTGGGGCATCGATTAAGATGACATCATACTGTGTCCGTAAGTAGGCGATGAAATCGGCCATTTTCTGGCTCGCTAACATTTCCGACGGATTTGGGGGAATTGGTCCACACACAAGGGCATCTAAATTTTCTTGTGATTGAATGTGTTGGACACATTTTTCAAAGCTTTCGACACCGACAAGGACACTTGATAACCCACGCATTTTTGCCAAATCAAAACGTTTGTGAATTGTTGGTTTTCGCATATCCGCATCAATGATGATCGTTTTCTTTCCGGCTTGGGCATATGTTGCCGCCAGGTTCGCCATTGTTGTTGACTTTCCTTCTCCTGGTGTTGCTGAGGTCACGGTAATGACTTGCATCTCTTGGTCAAAGTTTGAAAATTGGATATTTGTTCGTAACGCCCGATACGCTTCGGTGGCGATTGACTTACTATTCTTAATTACTTCAATCATTAGGCTCTCTCTCCTTCTTCTAATAATGGGATCATCCCAATAATTGGTAATCCTGTTGCTTGTTCAATCTCTTCTGGACGCTTCACACGTGTATCAAGGTACTCAATTAAGAAAGCAACAAAGACGGCAATCATTCCACCAAGGACAAAAGCAATCGCGACATTCATTACTTTATTTGGTGCGACTGGGTTTTCTGGTAAGACTGGTGCATCTAATAATTGAATATTATCTTGCCCAAGTTTTTCTGCTCCGGTTACTTTTAGCGCTTGTGTCAATGCTGCCACATATTGTTGTGCTAACTCTGGCTCTTCTGATTGGACGCTAATCGTTAAAATTTGTGTATCACCTTTAGGGCTGACACTAATTGTTTCTGCTAGTTCTTTTGTCGCTTTTTCATCTAAACCGATTTGTTTCCCCGCTTCTTGATAGACGATATCAAGTTTTGCTAACTCGGCATACGTTGAAACGAGTTTTTGGTAGGCGGTAATATCAGTGGGATTGACACTACTCGTCACTTCGTTTGCTGGTCGATTGACTAAGATATTGGCACTCGCTTGATAAATTGGTGTCATCAAGAAAAAGCTCACTACTCCCGCGAGTAATGCTGCTGCGACTGGTAAGGCGATGAGCATTTTCAGATGTTTTTTTAAGATATACGCGATATCTTTCAAATCAATCGTTGTTTCTGTTGTTTCCATTGGATGTATTGCTCCTTTTATTGTCATCTCGGATTTTCGTAATTCTTTGCAAAATCATGAAAATTTATTCTTTACTAGTATACTAGAAAGGTTTTCTCGTTTCAAGGTTCATCCTTAAAATTTTCTGTATATTTTTCTTGTATTTCCACCTTTTTCCCCACTTTTTTGGGGAATTTTTTGTTTTTCTGTAAAATTTTCTCTGTTTTACTTTTAATTTTACCGCCTTTTCGCCTTGTTAAAGTTTATAAATGCCAAATAATAGATTAACAAATTATTTTCAAATTCATAAGAAACCGTTTACCTACTAAAATTTCAACATTTATTTACGTATCTTGCGATTTTTTATGGTCAAATCTGGCTTTTTGTTTCCTTCTTCGATCTTTTTTTGCTTGAATCGTGATTTTTTTGCCATTTTATTGGCAAATGATTAGTGATAAATTCTAAATTTTAAAGATTGATTATGGTTGAGAACACAAAAGCCACCACAAGAGGCTGTCCCTTGTGGTGGCTTTTGGTTACTGTTCAATTGGATAGTCGTCTTGATAGCGTTGTAAGCGCCGGCGGATTGTCCGCGGATGTACCCCTAAGTGTTCCGCAATTTCACGAGTACTATATCCTTTTAAGACAAAGTGGATAATCGTGTGGTCGCTCGGATCAAAACAATCCAACAAATCACACTCATATTCGCGTTCATGGCTTTGCTCTAGGTTTTGATCATCATCGGTGTAGGTAATTGCTTGCGTTTGCCGTTGTTGCTGCCGGAGCTTATCAATTAAGCGCCGACGGACATGTTGGGTCAGATAGCCAATTTGATTGGGATGATACGGATCAAGTTTTGGCAAGGCTTGAATAATCGCACACATCCCTTCTTGGAAGTAATCTTCATGATCACGATAGATGCTCAGCTTGTGAATTTGCTGGTGGACAAGCGTTTGATAGCGCTGGTACATGACACTAAAATTGTCAACGGTGTACAGCTGCTCCCCGGTTTTGGCTGTTGGTGTAATCATGATTGGCTGATTTTCTTGTTTTTTCATTGTGAGTGTTCCCCTTTGAACGATAATTAGCTTTCACTTGTTATATCGTTGCGACTTGCTGAAAAGCGGCGACTTTTTTTCTTTTTTTTCGAAAAAAAAGAAAAAGTGCCAAACTCGTGGTGAGTTTGGCCTGTGGTTAATGGAGGAGATGGTCATGGTGATCGAGTTGACGGATTTTCGCAATCCGTCGAGCGAGGCTGCGTTCACTAACGCCTAAGCGTTGCGCTAATTCTTTTTTTGTATAGCCGAGTTGAATATCGCGAATAATTATGCGAATGATGGGATCGTGAATCCCATACCAATAACATTCTTGACTCGTTTTCTGATATTCATCGTTCAGCCAGCGTTGATAACGTTCTTCACGCGTGAGTCGTTCGCCTTCAGCGCGCAACAGTGATTGCAGTTTCCATTTGACATGCAAGGTGAGATAGGCAATTCGGTTTGGCATTTTCCCGGCATCATAGCCCCGATTTGCGACAACAATACTCAACAAGCCTTCTTGAAAATAATCTTCCCTATTATAGTAGATATTCAATTTGTTGAGTTGTTGGTTGACAATTTTCCGATACAATCCATATTCTGCTTCAAAATCTTGATTATTTTGCTGCATGCTTCCATCCCCTTTTCGGTTTCCAGCACCTTCACCACTTTTTCAGAAAAAACGCTTTCACAATGCCGTTATGAAAAAGATAGCATGTTTTAAGTTGTCTTTACAACTTAAAAATGAAAAAACAACCAAATTCGTGAAAACTACGAATTTTGGTTGCGTTTTTAGGGAAGATATCAGCTGAAACTGAATTATTGATGTAAGGCATTCAGTTGATTCGTCAGGGTCGTGATTTGTTCATACACAAAAGCATCCGATTCTGGCTGTGATTTCGTCATCACAACGAGAATATATGGTGTTTGTGTATAGACAATCGCACTATCATGAAGATACATGTAGCCCTCATCGTTGTAATCACCGATTTTGTGGACGACAACTGGTTGTGAGCCGTCGGGATTACTACTGGCAGCAATTCGGGGTCTGATCACTCGTTTGCGCCATGAGCGTTTGAATTTCGGCGCTTCCTGGCGTCGTCGATTTCATCAAATGCTTCATGACTTGGGTCAGTTGTTGTGCTGTCACTTGATTTGTCGTCGGATCACTAACCGTCGTCCCCGTCAATTGCCAGAGATACTCGTGCATCCCTTCGCGGCCACCAAGGACACGGAGCAACATGTTTTTCGCAATATTATCCGATTCGAGAATCATCACCTCGATTAAAGTTTGCACATCAACTGCTTGTAAGTTTTCTTGGTATTGGAGGCCACCAGCCCCCGCTTCATAATCACTACTCGCTTCATAGTCAATTAATTGTTCTGGCTGCAAAGCACCAACGGCAATTTGTTCATAAGCCATGAGGGCGAGAATGACTTTTGTTGTACTGGCACCAAGCCACTCTTGTTGGGCATTGGCATAAAACTCACAGCCGGTTTCAAGGTTATAATACCCGATAGCATATTCAATCGTATTGCCAGCCTGAAGGCTCAAAAATTGGGTGATTTGTTCTTGGACAGCTTGGTTATCACACGCCACGGCTTCGGGTTCTGGCATTGCTCGTGTTTCCGGGGTTGGTTCAATTGCTGACGTCTCGGGTGTTGGTGCTGGTGCTTCTTGAACAGCAGCTTCTTCTGTTTGGTGTTTTTGTCTGATAAATTGTAAACCAAGACCGCCAAGCGTCAGGAAAGTTCCCATCGCTACTGTCATCATCAGTAGTCGACGCGTTGTGATCGTTGTGGTTTTTTTCATGGTCGTAGTTCCTTTGATTTCATTTACTAGTATCGAGCAAACTTTTTTGTTTGCGTGCAATAGTATCGCAAATTTTGCCTAAAAAGTCAAAAAAAGGAAATCAACCCCGATTTCCTTTTTCTCATGCTGTCTCTGTGCCTGTTGTCTTTGTGCGCAACTTGTGCTTATTTTTCTTCGTATGTCAATGTTGCTGTTTCCATTACTTGTCCATTTTGACACTTGAATTCGAATTTTAAATCGAGAATTTGTTGATCACTTAAATTATGTTTTTGACGAAATTCGGTAATTTGTAGTGACATTGGTTTTTCAACTGTTCCTGTACTGGCATAAAATGTTTGAACTGGCATATGAGATTGCTCCTTCTTCTCTTCCTTTTTCCCAAACTTTTGGGCTCAAATCATGATTATACGCTTCCTCATGAAAAAAACAAGAGTTTTTCTCGATAAATCTTGTTTTTTTCACAATTTGAACAGTTTCTCATGTTTTTTATCACTTTTTCGCTATCTTTACGTGTTTTTATCGTTAAAATTGCAGTTGCAAAGATTAGAAATCGTTTTCTCAACGATTTTTTTACCCTCATTACATTTTTTAAACGAATATCCTCGTTTTTTTGACATTACACGTGATTTTCACTGGCTCAAACACCATTTCTAGTTCAAACAAACGATGCATTCAGTAGCAAAAAACACCTCAATTCAGCAGATATCAGCCGCAAATTTAGGTGCTTATTCCTTCTTACTTTTGGTACGCCGATTGCTTTCGTTCGCGTTTAATCAGCTCGTGTTTTTCGCCTTCAAGGCCTCGAACAATCAAAAACCGTGCACCCTTCTGTGGTGCACGGTTTTGCAAGTTTTCATCCTGAACTTTCTGGGTATCACTCTCGGTCGATATCCGCAGCAAATTCCATATTTTATTATAATTCGACGTTATAGTAGACTTGTTGCACGTCTTCGAGATCTTCAAGCGCATCGACAAGTTTTTCGAAAGCTGCAACTGTTTCTTCGTCTTCGAGTGTAATATCAGCCGCTGGTAACATTGTTAACTCTGCTGTTGTAAACTCTTCGACTCCAATTGATTTCATGGCTTCTTGTGTGGCATGGAAGTATTCTGGATCCGTGTAAATCATGATCGATCCATCTTCTTGGGTCTCAACATCACGGAAGTCACAATCCGCTTCAACGAGTGCATCTAGCACTTCATCTTCTGATGGGCCATTAAAACCAATCAGGGCTGTTGATTCAAACATGAACGCTACTGAACCACTGACACCGATATTTCCACCATTTTTTCCGAAGGCTGCACGTACTTCCGGGAAAGTACGATTCACATTATCTGTTAAAGCATCAACAATCAAGGCTGATCCACCGGGACCATAACCTTCATAACGCATTGGCTCGTACGCTTCTTCTGATCCACCTTTTGCTTTCTCAATTGCTCTATCAATAATATCACGTGGTACTTTATATGTTTTGGCGCGTTCTAAAACGACACGTAAATTACGATTACTTTCTGGATCTGGCTCTCCTGATTTTGCAGCTACATAAATTTCACGCCCAAATTTTGCATAAATCTTCGAACGATTTGCATCTTTTGCAGCTTTTGCATACTTAATATTATTCCATTTCCGTCCCATTGGTATCTCTCCAAACTGTCTATTTTTTCCTGTTTTTTTAGGATTTGCACTCTTTATTCTAGCATAGTTTCTTGCTTCTCGCAATGTTCCCACTAACAAAAAAGCCACTCAGATGAGTGACTTAATCATTCGTTTCAAAAAGGCTTAGCTGTCTTTCACTGCGAGCACTGACCTTTGCAACTGGGGCAAAGCTTTGGCGGTGAAGTAGACAAGCACCATGGCTATCGAGTGCTGCTAGATGTTGCTTTGTGCCATATCCTTTATGCTTTTCAAAGCCATATTCAGGATATTTTTTGCTCATTGCTACCATCATTCGATCCCGAGTAACTTTCGCAATAATACTCGCTGCGGCAATCGACTGGCTTGTTGCATCACCTTTAATAATTGAGCTATGATCAATCGCCAGTGCTGGCAACGGCATGGCGTCAATCAAGACATAATCTGGTGTTTGTGCTAAATTAGCAATAGCTTCATACATCGCAATTTGTGTGATTTTGTAGATATTACTCGCATCAACTTCTTGTGCCGTTTTTTCACTGATACTAATTGCCAGTGCTTGCTTGTGAATCTCTTCGTAGAGCTGCTCGCGCTTTTTTTCACTGAGTTTTTTTGAATCATTTAGCCCTGGAATTGCAACATCACGTGGTAATATCACTGCAGCGACAACTACTGGTCCCGCTAATGGTCCGCGGCCGACTTCATCAACACCAGCAATGACTTGCTTGCCTTGTGCGTAGCCAAAGCGTTCATAGGCAAAAAGATCAGCATTTTCCGCAAGTGCTTGTGGACTTGGAGTCAGTTTAGTCATGATTGACTTCAGCTGTTACGCTCTCTAAGTGACTCACAGCTTCTTTCGCATCTTCACTAATTGTTTCATCGGCTAAAGCATCATGTAATACGGCTTCTTCATCGGCATCGACACGATAATCCGCTGGTGTTTCTAAGCTATATGTTCCTAAACGGTTACTACGAATATCATCTAACACAAGGTGGTAGACCTTCTCGTAATCATACTCCCCTTGTGACAGCAATGCTCCACGACGTTTCGCAATTGTTTGTAAGACATCTTCTAAGTTCTCACGTTCAATTTCAGCGACACCGTAACGTTCTTCTACTCTACCAGGATAATGTGCTAAGAAATAGCGTAATGCCCACATCACGATTTCATCACGTGGCAGAATATCGTCTTTGATTGCACCAGTTGTTGCTAAGCGTAATCCAATACGATAATCTTCGAATTTTGGCCAAAGAATCCCTGGTGTATCCAACAATTCAAGATCTTTATGGATGCGAATCCACTGTTGTGTTTTCGTTACCCCTGGACGATCCCCAATCTTCGCTACTTTTTTATGGACAAGTTTGTTGATAAGTGTCGATTTCCCAACATTCGGGATTCCGACAATCATCACTCGGACGGCACGTGGCTTCATCCCACGGCTCGCTTCTTTGGCAAACTTATCTTTCATCACGACTTTAGCGGCATCCGCAATATGATTCAAGTTACGGCTATTCTTTGAGTCAATCGCAATCGCTGAATGTCCTTGTGCTTTAAAATATGCGAGCCATTGTTTCGTAATTTCTGGATCAGCGAGATCTTTCTTCGTTAATACGATTAACCGTGGCTTATTGCGACGTGTTAAAATTTTATCAATCATCGGATTACGCGATGATAATGGCAAACGTGCATCGATAAGTTCAAAAACCATATCGACAATTGGTAATCGCTCTTCAACTTCACGACGAGCTTTACTCATATGTCCTGGGAACCATTGAATTTGTTTCATATTTTTCTCCTTCATCCGTTAATAATTATACTACCACCCTTGTTTTCCTTTGCTATCTGCAAATGACAACAGGGATTGGTGTTTTTCTGCCTCTGCCTACAAAGCGCTAACAGACGTAATTATTCAGCATGTACTCTTGGTACGTGTTCATACTCACTTTCTGCCCTACACTTTGTTTTCCACCTTTTCTATCTATTTGTGAAAAACGGCATCGGACACTCTCGCTTATAAACATGCTTCCACCTTCTGTTTCTTCGCCAAGCCCGTCACGACTACTTCTTGCACTATTAGTTCAAGTATGTCATGACTACCACTTGGCCACCAGAAACAGATGCTTCCTTTAACTCTTGGGTTGAAGCACCGGTGTCAGCACTATCTCTTTTAAACATGCCTCTGCCTACAAAGTGCTGACAGACGTAATTATTCACCATGTACTCTTGGTACGTGTTCATACTCACTTTCTGCCCTACACTTTGTTTTCCACCTTCTCTATCTATTTGTGAAAAACGGCATCGGACACTCTTTCTTTTAAACGTGTTTCGTGCTTCAAGTCTCGTGAAAACGAAACAAATGATTGAATTTTTTGTTCACATTTGTTCCTTTTTTCACATACCAACTTGATGCTATTCCCTGTTACTTAGTGATAGCATCGCACTCAAACACTCTCTCTTTTATTCTGCTATTTTGATTTCTTTTGGTGGCCAAACGACCCAGTTTGTTTTTCCGATTATTTGCGATTCGTTAATTAAGCCGATTGCGCGGCTATCTTCACTTACGAGTCGGTTATCACCTAAAACTAAATACTGACCTTCTGGAATTATCATATATCCTCCAGGAATATCAGCTAATTCAAAGTCAAGTGTGTACTGTTCAACTTGATCGACAATATAGGGTTCTGAGACTGGTTCATCATTAATATATAGCATACCACTTTCATACCGTACTGTTTCTCCTGGTAGTCCTATTACACGTTTGATGATGAAATTTGCCGGTGTTTCCACGACAACAATATCAAAACGTTCAATATCATGGAGTGAATATGACATTCGGTTCAGTATCATCAAGTTCTGATCATGTAACGTAGGTTTCATTGAGTCCCCTGAAACGCTAATAACTGTAAAAACATAGCCTCTTAAAAAACCTGCTAAAACAACAACAGCAATTAGTGTTGCTCCATATTTCAAAATGGTTTTAATTGTTTCTTTCATTGGCGATTCGCCACCTTTCCATCGTTTATCATAGCAGAAAAGGCGAATTTTTACTAGAAAAAATCAATTATCTTTCCCCTATCGTATTCCTGAAAAGAAAAAAGGAACATTAGCACCAACGTGTTCATGTTCCCCTTTATAAAAGTAATTACATTGGGTTCACCAAGTGTCGTTACTTTTGATTGCTCTCAAGAGTGCTACACTTAAGCGCTCTTATAAACGAGTTTCCGTCTTCAGAAAGCTATCAGAAATTCCAAGTAACTCATTTCCAGTTTTTTGAAATTGAGTTACTTTCCACATCTGTACGCTTTCCGATACTTCCTTTAGTAAAGTACCGACGTCAAGCTCTCTTATTAAACATGCCTCAGCCTAGCGATTGGCTGAAAATCGAAAATGATTGAACTTCATGTGACTGACTTCACTCATTTCCTTATTTTCGTCGCCATCACTTTTTCATCTTCATTGCTAGGGATGAAAAACGGCTTCGGGCACTTTTTGTATTAGTCACGGTCTCCGAAACGACGTGATCCACGATCTCCGCCTTCACGACGATCTCCACGGTATCCACCACGGTCATTTCCACCGCGTCCTCCGCGTGTTTCATATCCACGGCTGTCATTTCCTCCACGGTATCCACCGCGTTCTCCATGTCCACGTCCTTGACCATTGCGATCTCCACGGTATCCACCTTCACGACGGTCTCCACCACGGTATCCTCCGCGATCTCCACCACGGTCATTTCCACGGTATCCACCACGATCTCCTCCGCGATCATTTCCACGACGGTCTCCTCCACGGTACCCTCCGCGATCTCCACCACGACGGTCTCCTCCGCGACGATCTCCACCACGGTCTCCGCGATCACGGCGTCCGCCACGGTCACGTTGATTTGATTGACGACGTTTTTCGATGAACTCATCTTTGTCAAATTCAGGTGTTAATAAACGTAAAGCTGCTGCAATAAGCGTTTGTGCATCGTTTGTTTCTAATAATGATGCTGCTACTGCTTCATAATCCGCTAATTTTCCTTCTTCGATTGTATCTGTTAAACGTTTTGCAGCTTGTAATTCAACTGCTTTTAACACATCTTCAATTGTTGGACGGCTAATTTTCGTTACTTTTGATTTTGTTTTACGTTCAATTAACGGTAACATTGTGTTGTATTCTTTTGGTGTGATGAAAGCAATTGCTTCTCCGGTAGCACCGGCACGACCTGTACGTCCAATACGGTGAACGTAGTACTCGATTTCTTGTGGTAAATCGTAGTTATAAACGTGAGAAACTCCTTGGATATCTAATCCACGGGCTGCAACATCTGTTGCAACTAACATACGCGTTTGTCCGGCACGGAATTTTTTAAAGGCGAATGTACGCTGTTCTTGTGAAAGGTCACCGTGAATACGGTCAGCATGGAATCCTTCTTGTAATAACGCATCTGTTACTTCATCAACACGACGTTTTGTACGTGCAAAGATGATTACGCGGTCTGGATTGTCAACATAAATTTTGTCGATTAATGTTGGTAATTTTTGGCTATCGCGTAATTCAACGTATTGTTGGTTAATTTGACTTAACACTTGTGCAGTCGCTTTAATTTGAATACGCTCTGGGTTTGTTAAGAAACGTTTTGCGATTTGTTCGATTTTGTCAGTCATTGTTGCTGAGAAGAATAATGTTTGACGATCTGGGTTTAATTGACTTACGATTGTTTCAACATCGTCAATGAATCCCATGTTTAACATTTCATCTACTTCATCCAATACTAAGAACTGGATATCATCTCCACGTAAGATATTACGTTTCATTAAGTCGATGCAACGTCCTGGTGTTGCGACAACACATTCGAATCCGCTTTTTAAGTCGCGAATTTGGCGCTCAATTGAAGCTCCACCGAATACTGTTGCTACACGTAAGCTTGTGTGTTTGCTTAAGTTTTTGAATGACTCAGCAACTTGAATTGCTAATTCACGTGTTGGTACTAAGATTAATGCTTGTACCGTTTTGTTTGCTTGCATTTGCTCAATCATCGGAATTGAGAAACTTGCTGTTTTCCCTGTTCCTGTTTGTGCTTGACCAATAACATCGCGTCCTTCTAAAGCAACTGGAATTGCCTTTAATTGGATTGGTGTTGCTTGCTCATAACCGATTGCCGCTAAGTTTGCTTGCATTTTTTCTGATAAATTTAAGTCTGTAAAGTTCATAGATTCTCCTTTGATTTTACACAGAGAGTACCGCGCTGATTCCGTGCCGTGAATCATTGCACAGTTGTTCCGTGTCTTAGATATATAACTTCCTAAGCATACAGTATAACTGGCAAATAACCAAGTAAATTCCTGAATTCTCTATGAATGTTAATGATGAAACGCTTTCAGCGTGATGTTTCCCAATTATTCTTAGATAAACAAGTAAAAGTGAGAAACAAAAAAGGATTTTTGTGTGTTTTGAAAGTTAACTTTGCTCCATGAATTACTGGATAACACGAGAGAAAAGTGCTAATTTCCGTCGAATTCCTACGTCATCATTAGCACTGTCTCTATTTTTTATTGTAGGGGGTATTCCTATTTTGTTTCTGCTCTTATTTCTGCCACTACTTCAATCGGTAATCCAATCGCTTCCGCTATTGTTTGATCATCTAATCTACCCAATAAGTTTTGATTCTTTGTCAATTTAGTGGGCGGAAGAAGTTCGTATAATCATCAACTTCTCAGTACGTGCTAAGTTTTGAAATCCAAAGGCTTGATTTTTGGCTTGTTTCATTGAACGATTCGCACGTTC
>JTLC01000051.1 GCA_000798955.1 Firmicutes bacterium ZOR0006
CAAAAGAAAAAAACAGCAATAGACTTTGGCGAGTTAAGCTGTTTTTTAACGTTATTTAACTGCTACCGCTTTAAACGGCTTGCATTTAAGGAGTCATGTTAGTCGCATGGCTCTTTTCTATTTCATTATACCAAAAATGCGGATGAAAGCAAATAAAAAGTAGATGAGTAATATCATATAGAAAAACTTACAAGTAGCAATGTAAATAGGCAAACAAAATGAACTGAGTATATTTGTGGAGAAATAAGGAATCATAGAACAGATTTTCAGGGATTAGCATCTAAGAGATGGCAGAATTATTTATAAAAATTTAGAAAAAACCGTTTTATTTTTATGCTTAACAATAGCTCCGTGCTTTCCTTGATTTTTGGCTTCATAGAGTGCATTATCAGCATACTCATATAATTTTGTATATTCACAAAGACTTTCATCTACAATTGCAACGCCGATACTAACAGTTAAATGAATGTTACCTTCAGGATGATGATAGTTTTTTTCTATTTTTCTGAGCATATCATCTATTCGTATTTTAATTGTATCGAGATCAGTCGAATTAGTTAGGAACATAACAAACTCATCGCCACCAAGTCGTGCAACAAAATCTTCTTTGCGAAAGATTGTTTTTAACTTTTTGCCTGTTTCAATTAATAATTTATCACCTGTATTATGACCAAGAAGATCATTGACCTTTTTAAAATTATCTAAATCAATAATTATAAATACACCAGATTGATAGATGTTAAGCCACTGTTTCACTTCAGCTTCAAAATGACTCCGATTGGAAAGCTTGGTGAGACTATCCATTTTAATTTGTTCAATTAATGGTGATAACTGTCGATCATGTGTATTTATCAATTCTAAAATTATTAGCGTTATTGTAGCAAAAAGCAAAATAATGAAAAGAAACATAAATAACCAAATGTCTTGATAATAAATAAATGTGTTTAGTTCAGTGACAATTTTCCAACCAGTAATTGGTTCTTCAAATAAATTAGCATATGTTCCGTCTTGAGTGACGTAGGCTGTATCTGATGAAACTGCATGAACACGATCTGATTTATACTTATGAAGAGGTTCAACGATGAAAGTATCTAAGTTTTTTGACATGATATAGGTTTGATAACCAGCAGGAATATTTGAATGTAACGTTGCGACTTCGACAAGTTTATCTACTAAAATCGATGCGAAAACTGCTCCTTTGAATTCATTGTCAACAATGATAGGGTGAGCAATAACAATATTTTTTTCACCTGTAGTCCGACTAATAAGGATATCACTGACAACCGTTTTTTTCGTTTTTTTAACTTCAATAAAATATTCTCGATCACTTAAATTCGTGATTCCTCCTTCAAGGGAGCTTGAAGTGTTTCCAAATTCATCCATAATAGCAACCATTAATAAATCAGCTGATTCTTGAAAGGGTTTCAAAGCAAGTGCGCGTTCTTGTAAGGGAAGATCAAAATTCTTTATTAATTCAAAGTCACTTAACGCAACTGTTAATTCGACAATACTATTAATATTATTTTGAATATGGGTGTAGACTGTTTTGTTTTTTTCACTGACAGTTTCCGCTGAACGGCTCAAGATATTAAATATAGATAGACACAAAACGATAATCATCAGAATACTTAAAAAAAACATACTTATTAATTTCTTGTTTTTACTTTTAGACATTATTATAGATACCTCATTAATTTAAAGCGAATATTTTGGCTAGTAAAATATACCATAAAATTACAAAAAAAGGATGTATGATGCACTTTGAAAATACAAAGACCCGTACTTTTAACTCACACTACTCTGCACGTTTAGATTACACTATACAGCTTTCAGCTATTTTAAAATTAAGTTGAAAAATTCAAGGTGATTGTCCGCTGTTTTATCTCCAATAAGTTGGTATTTAATGATAAATGATGAAACTTTATCATTAAATACTACAAAAAAGGCGATTACTCTGGCGGTTTAGATGAAGAGCATATAAGGAAAAGCACGAGGTCGTAGTGTGAGCTCATTTGCGGAAGAAAGTAAATTTTGGTATACTTCATTTGTTTTTCACTTGAAACTATCAATCAAAAACTGAAATAGGAAGGCGGTAAGAGGAATGGAGATGGTGTTAATGACAGGTGCCCTGATTGCGCTTGTTGCAATTGTGGGAAGTAAATTATTTTTTAAACTGGGGGTCCCAAGTGTATTGATTTTTTTAGGGCTAGGGCTGGTGATTGGGACTGATGGCTTGAATATTATTGATTTTCAAAGTTTGAGTATCGCTCAAGATTTAAGCACCCTAGCCCTTGTATTTATTATGTTTTATGGTGGCTTTGGAATTAACTTAAAAGCGAGTAAACCAATTTTGAAACCGGCTGTTTTGTTGTCATCGGTTGGAACCATTGCGACAGCCTTACTCGTAACAGGATTTTCAATGTTCGTTTTACAATTTGATTTTGCACAGAGCTTGTTGCTTGGTTCGGTAATTGCCTCAACCGATGCTGCATCAGTCTTTTCAGTCTTACGCGCTCAAAAATTGACATTGGGCAATAATTTAGGACCATTATTAGAGATTGAGAGTGGGAGCAATGATCCTTTTGCCTATATGTTGACAGTCTTTGCCATTGGCTTATTAGCTCAAGCCGGGATTGATTCGCTCGGAATTTTCATGATTCAACAAATTGGGATTAGTATCCTTGTTGTTGCAGGTGTGTGGTTTTTCCTCGGTTGGGTATTAAATCGACTTGATATGGCCAGTGATGGGCTCTATCCGATTTTTATCATGGCGAGTATTTTATTAGTGTACAGTGTTGCAACGTATTTAGGCGGAAATGGGTTTTTAAGTGTTTATATGGCAGGAATCGTGTTCAATAATAGCTCAAGAATTCCATCGCGGTTGAATATCGATCACTTTTTTGATGGCTTGAGTTGGTTAATGCAATTATTACTCTTTTTAGCTCTTGGATTATTAGCAAACCCAAGTCAGTTTTGGGCAGTGATCCCCGTTGCGATACTTGTAAGTTTATTTATCACGTTTATTGCTCGTCCAGCTGTTGTCTTTACACTTTTACATAAAAGTAAATTTACTCGCAATGAAAAACTATTTGTGAGTTTTGCGGGTATTCGTGGGGCTGCCTCAATTGTGTTTGCGACCTACGCTTTAAGCCTTGGAACGGGATTTGCGACCGATGTCTTTAATATTATTTTCTTTGTGGCTTTATTGTCAGTCTTGATTCAAGGCACATTACTACCATTTGTGGCTCGTAAACTACAGGTAGATGAAGTAAAAGAAAATTGTTGATAATTTCATTGTCAAAAAGTAACGAATTTATTATAATGAAAAAAATTTGATAAAGGGGTGTAGGTATGGAACAGCAACAACGAATTGAAATTTTGCAAAAACTGATTCAAATTGATACTACAAACGGGAATGAAGCAGCAGCAGCACATTATTTGGCTAGTGTTTTTAGCGATTTTGGGATTGCAAGTGAACAATTGCACTACAGTGATGAGCGAGCAAATCTGATTGTTGAAGTCGGGAGTGGAGCGAAAACGCTTGGTTTTTCTGGGCACTTAGATGTGGTGAGTGCTGGCAATCATGAAGACTGGACATATCCGCCGTTTTCAGCAACGCACACTGAGGGGAAAATCTATGGTCGTGGAGCAACGGATATGAAAGCTGGACTAGCAGCAGCAGTCATTGCAATGATTGAACTGAACCAAGACCCAACGTTCACTGGTAAATTGAAACTATTAGCAACAGTCGGTGAAGAAATCGGCTTACTCGGGGCGCGGCAATTAACTGAACAAGGCTATGTCCAAGACCTCGATGCGATGATTATTGGCGAACCAACACAAAATACGATTGTCTTTGCCCATAAAGGTGTTTTTAGTTATCGTGTTGAATCACGTGGTGTGAGTGCGCACAGCTCTGTACCTGAACTTGGGAAGAATGCAATCGATAAACTAATTGCTTTTTATATCAACTTGCAAGCTGAACTTGGGAAAATTACAGCAGAAAATTCAGTACTCGGGGCATTTGTGCATAACACAAGTATCATTGAAGGTGGAACGCAAATTAATAGTGTTCCTGACTATGCCCATTTGATTGGTAACGTTCGTACCATTCCTGAATTTGATAACGAACAAATCGAGCAGTTATTACGAGATGTTATTGTGAAAATGAATGACCATGATCCTGATAGTGATTTGCGACTTGTCGTGACGCAAAGTTCTTATCCAATGTTTAGCCAACCGGATGCGGAACTTGTGAAAATTGCTCAATCAGTCGGCAAAGCAATCATTGGCCAAGAAATTCCATGTATTGGTATTTCAGGAGGTACCGATGCTTGTGAATTTACACGTGGGAATCCCCAAATGCCGATTATTATTTTTGGACCTGGAAATGAAACTCCACATATGGTTGATGAATATGTGGAAGTTGCAAATTATCTGCAGATGATAGATGTGTATAAAGCAATTGCGAAGCAGTTTTTTGCAGTGTAATATGTTATTTTGTAAAAGAAGCCTCGTTTCAAACGCTCTAAACCAAATTGAAGCGAGGCTCCAAGATGTATGAATAATGATGCCAATCAACTTTTCAGCTAGAAATATTGATTGGCATCATTTTTTGTATTTGCAATGTATACGATTCATAATTCCTCCATGAATAGCATAGTTAAACGTTTAACTAGCAATAGATTAGTTATTTTTATAATGCCGATAACGAGAAGCGATGATGCTTGTTAGTTTCATCGCTTTAGTTCCAGTGACTTTCCAAATACAAGTTATTGAACACAAGCTTGGCGCATTTCTGCTTTCATTTTATACATCTTTTGATCCGCAATTGCAAAAGCATCATCAAATTTTTGATTTGGTGCAGGGAAAAATTGTGTGTGACCATATGAAAGTGAGAACACAATTCCTTCACGTAAAGGCGTATTTTGGATGTCTTCAATAGCTTTGATGAACTGGGCTTTTTTACTAGCACTAGCTTCTAAAGAGCGCGCGGGGGTTAGAACAACAAACTCATCACCACCGATACGATAAATTTCCTTTTCAGTAAATTGTGACTTTAAAAACTCTGCGCTTTGTTGAATTAAGAAATCACCTGCATCATGGCCGAGTGTATCATTGACGACTTTTAAATTATTTAAGTCAAAAACCCAAAGATCCCACGTTTTTGCTGTGAGAGCTAACTCGATAATGCGGTGTTTTTGTTGTATATAGGCAGTTCTGTTACCTAGTTGGGTTAAACTATCACGGTATGCAAGCTCTTCTAATACTTGCATCCGTCCTTGATTGACTAGCAAGTTACGCGAAGCTCGTGTCAAGTTGATAAATTGGAGGAGGATAAAAATTACATAACTGACTTTAAACCAAATCACATATGGTAAAATGTCAAAGAAATTACCAATTGCATCCGCCAAAATACCTGCACCTAAAATCATCGCTGACCAAAACAATTCATGAATTTCACTATTTTGCGTATATTTTGCCTCATAAATGACATAAAAAACGACGAGAGGACTAATAATAAATGCGAGTGGTTGAATAATTGGTAAAATCTCATAGTAGTCAATGACACCAAATAATTGTAATCCTGTAGTGATGATGATACCGATGAGAATGACTCGTTCCATTATAATTAGTACCGTGCGATTGCGGCTGACACTGATATATGAACGCGTATAGCTAATGAGGAAGAACATAGTAAATAATAGACTCACAATATCTAGACTATTATTGAAAATAGGAGCAGGGATTAAGTATGCTTGGACATCAAAATTAATAGCGCCCCAAAGCCCACTACTCAAACATAAACCAGCGAAAAGCAGAAGACGTTCCGTTGAAACAGGCAATTTTTTAAATAAAAAAGCTGCGATAAAAGCGAGAGCGCCAAAACAAACGATGGCAACGGAGAAAGCAAGACCAAAGAGATTTTCATAAAATTGATTTGTAATATGGGTACTTTCATAGCCAAAATAGATTTGATTCAAAAAGCTTTCATATGTGGTTTTGACATGATCGAGATAGACATTTTCAATTTCAAAGCGAATTGTATCATCTGATGTAATCCCTGGCGAGATAAATGACTGCCACATATTACCAGCAGATTTAACCATTTCTGGTAGTGTATCTTGCTGTCCTGAGCTGCCAATGAGTTGATCATTCACCCAAAACTTGCAGCGAATATTATCTGTTCGCAAAATAATCTGTTGGTTGACGGGAATGTTTTGTGAAAAGTGACCTTCGAATTGGACATGATGATAATCATTAATTTCTAGCTTACCGTCACTCGGAATTGGCTGTGGTGCTTGACCATCAAGACTATATGTTCCGTGAAGAATATTCTGTTCGAGATGATTATTGTGCGTTTCGGTTTGGCCGAGCTGCCAAAATAGACTTAATGCCAAGAAAGAAACAATACAAGCAAAAAATAAAAGGGAATAATGGTGTTTTTTAAAGTTTATATGATCCACCTGCTTTCATAGTTTTCGTGCTATGTAATTATAACATTTTTTGTTTGAATTTCTAATGAAAAAACTTGAATTTTCAATTATTCGGATTAAAAAGGTAAAATTCAATAAAATTTCTCGCGAAAAATAAATAAACACGTTTTTTTTACGAAAATTCAACAAAATAATTTCAAATAAAATAATGAATGAATACTATGAGCAGCATAATTCGTGAAACGTAACTTTATTTACGCCAAAAGGAGTAATCGAACGAATACGTGTGTTTCCGAAATAGCCATGCTATACTATGTTCACTTCGATAATGGGAGGTGGCAATCATGAAATATGTATTATTACTCCGTGGTATTAATGTCGGTGGTAAACATACAGTCAGTATGCAAGAATTTAAGGCGCAATTAGCAAGCCTTGGGTACAAGACCATTCAGAGCTACTTGAACAGTGGTAATTTTATTTTCCAAACTAATCAAGAAAAAGCAGTAGTCGAAAGTGATTTGCAAAAGTTGATACAAGGCTCTTATAGCTTTTCACTCCCATTTGCATTACTTACAGAAAACGAGTATCGAGCAAGTATGAAGCAATTACCGGAATGGTGGCAACAACCACTTGCTCGTAAAAACGTCTTATTTTTTATTGGTCCAATTGATAAGCAAGAACTTAGAGCACATTTAAAAACAGTGATTACGGATCGAGAAGTTATTTTCATTGGTGAGCACGCACTCTTTTGGGGGATCTATAAAACAGCAGATTTGGGTCGGACAGCTTATAGCCAACGCTTATCACGCATGTCACTGTATCAACAAGTGACAATTCGAAATTATAATACATATCAAAAATTGTTCCCATTGTTAGTTGTAGATGATGAGAGTAATTTAAAAAACAGTGGAGGTCGGACATGATTGGCAAGAAAAAAATAGCCGCGAGAGTGATAGTCAGTCTACTTGGAGTGGCTATTGTTGGTGCAAGTATCCTTTTATTTCTGAATCAAGTAGCTGAAACGCCTGATGGACTCCCGCAATATGATCAGATGCTTGGTTACAGAACAGGACAAATTGCGAATCTGCCAATTCCACAAAATGCGGAAATAATTGAGGAGATATCGGTAGCAGCCAAACGAGCCGTTTATCAGATTGTCGGTATGTCACCAGAAGATAATCCTGATAATGCATATTTACAAGCAGTGCGTGAATCAGGCTGGCAACTCCAAGAAACACTGGCGGCTCATTGTTATATTTTTGTGAAAGATAGCGAACAAGTACAAATCACAATTTTGAGTGATCAACTCCAAATCGAACTCATCACTGATAGTATCCAGAGTTTCTTGGAAACAATGAGTCTCGATGAGAAATTAGGACAGTTACTTCTAGTGGGATTTGTTGGAACTGAGGTAACATCGGAATTACAAACACTCTTACAAGAGCTTCAAGTTGGTGGTGTGATTTTATTTGGCCGTAATATCGTCAGTGCGGAACAACTGCAAACGTTAACACAAGCAATTACCACATTAGCGCCAAAGTTGACACCGTTTATTTCTATTGATGAAGAAGGTGGTCGTGTGAGTCGTCTACCAAATGATGTGCAAGCTTCACCGAGTGCAGCCACGATAGCATCGAGCGGTAATCCGCAGTTTGCCTATGAAACGGCTTATGAACTTGGCCTAAAATTACGAGCGCTTGGTGTGACGATGAACCATGCGCCAGTTTTGGATATTTTTAGTAATCCTGCTAACACAGTCATCGGTGATCGTGCTTTTGGCAGTGATGCTCAAGTTGTCTCAGAATTTGGTGTAGCTACAATGCAAGGCTTGATGGCGGCGAAAGTCATTCCGACTGTGAAACACTTTCCAGGTCATGGGGATACTGCGACTGACTCCCATTTTGGCTTGCCAATTGTCACAAAAGAATTAGCAGAGTTAGAAAATTTTGAGCTAGTGCCTTTTCAAGCAGCAATTAATGCTAAAAGTGAGGTCGTAATGGTATCGCATATTCTACTTGAACAAATTGACACTGATGTTCCAGCCACGCTTTCAAAAACGATTATTACGGATATGTTACGAACAAAACTGGGATTTACGGGAATTGTCATGACTGATGACATGCAAATGGGTGCAATTACCGAATATTTTTCGGTTGCACAAGCAAGTGTTCAAAGTATTCAGGCAGGAACGGATGTGCTTTTAATTGGTAATGACGTGACGATAATCCAAGAAGTACACCAGGCTCTCAAAACAGCAGTTGCTGAGTCCCAAATTTCTGAAGCACGAATTGATGAGAGCGTGTACCGAATTTTACACCTAAAACAAAAATACAACCTTCTAGAATTCGCTGATGGTAAATAAACAAGGTAAGCGGCTGGAGTTAAAGAGCAGCGAAATATGAGCCGGACGACTGCAAAAGTTAGCAGATTTTTCAGTCCAAAGACAGTGAAAATTAAAGTGAAAGCTTTCACAATAGTGAAGTGCGAAATTTTTTAAGTGAAAAGACAGAACACGACGAAAGTGGGCTGTTTTTTTGTTTTTCTGTTAATTGACACACGCAAAGAAATTTTTTATGCTAAAAAAAAGAGTCGATGTGAGCTCGCTTTTGGGGGAAATAATTATGAGAAAAATGCAACAAAAATTAGAACTACCAAATGGAAGTATACTCAAAAATCGCTTAGTTATGGCACCAATGACAAATAAAATGAGCTTCTATAATGGTGTCGTAACGAGTGATGAGCTATGTTATTATGCTTTTCGTACAGGTGATGTCGGGATGATGATTACTGCTGCCGCCTATGTAAAAAGCGAAGGCAAGGGCTGGGATGGACAACTTGGGGCATCCGATGATAAGCACTTATTAGGTTTAAGTAAATTAGCTGCGACGATGAAGCAGAGTGGAACAAAGGCGATTTTACAGATCTTTCATGCAGGACGGAGAACGAATTCAAAAATTCTTCATGGGATTCAACCAGTGTCGGCAAGTGCGGTTGCTAGTTTAGAAGCTGATGCGGAAATACCACAACAAGTATCAACCAATGAGATTGAGCATCTTATTGAAGCATTTGCAAGAGCAACAAAAAGAGCAATTCAAGCTGGATTTGATGGTGTCGAAATTCATGGTGCTAACGGCTATTTACTCCAACAATTTTATTCACCCCATGCAAATGTCCGGGATGATGAATGGGGCGGAAACCGTGAAAATCGGTATCGTTTTATCAAAATGCTTGTTGAACGAGTATGTGAAACAGCCAAAGCGGAGAGTGAGCAACCATTTATTGTCGGGTATCGCTTTTCACCCGAAGAAGGACAACACCCAGGAATTACTCTTGACGATACATTGTACTTAGTCGAGCAACTACTCCAACAACCAGTAGATTATCTTCATGTATCGCTGGCTGAATTTCAAAGCAAAGCTAGTAGTTCTGTTAATCATCAAGAAAAGATGATTGGTGCATATTTACAAGAAATTGTTGCCGAGCGTGTACCGCTGATTGGTGTCGGTGGCGTAAAAACAATGCGAGATGTGGAAACTGCCCTCGAAACATTTGATTGTATTGCGATTGGGCGGGCACTTTTAATTGATCCTCGTTGGGCAGAAAAAATTTTGGCTGATCAAGAAGCAATGATTCGTCGAGAATTAATTTTAATTGATCGTCCAGTGAATTATATTTCCAATGGTGCTCTTGATTTTCTGACGAATAGAATGGCATAGAGCATTACAAATACAGCCTGTTGGCATCAGTTATGTGGCAACAGGCTGTGTTTGTATGAAGAGAATCAATCGTTAGCAAGAAAAATGAGAGAGCTGCTCATCAATAACGGTTAAGCAAGATAACTCAAATTCACTAAGATGTTGTAATTGGGGGATCACATGTGAGGGTTGATCAGCAAAAAGGTATTTAAACCATAACGCTGCAACTGCATAACGGCCTACAGTAAAATCAAGATGAAAGCCATCGCGACATAAACTCTTTCCGCCATTGGCATAATCAAAAATAGCGTTGGAACGCAACGTTTGGATAAATGAACCGCTGCGAATTAGTGTGAGCTGTAATTTTTCATGATAGTGCTGATAGCACGCTGAAAGCTGCTGATACATTTGCTGTTGATTATAGTTATAGTTGGAAAATCCCGGATGCTTACTATCAATTTCATAGGCCCAAGTTTCGTGAAGGAGGAGCTGTGCTTGCGGATGATTATGCCGTAAAAATTCGCAAAGGGCTTCAATAGCCGGTGAGTATGTTGCACAAATACCACTATCATGACTGGCTTGCTGCAAAGAAATATAGTCCCACTTCGTCTCGAGAATTGCTTCAGTGAGTGAAACGGAATGTGTCGTCGTTTGACCATTGACTTGATAGTCATACACGGGCTGCTGATGATTGAGATTTTCCCAATGAGTCGCCAATGAACAGCCCCCAATAAAGAGATTGACAATATGAATATTTTTTCCATGGGCAACACTTAAATCATGAAGATAGTGCATGGCATCTTCCGAAAAACTATTGCCAATACATAATAATTGAATCATTTGAATACCTCGAAAATTTCTTTTTTCTTTATTATAACAAATTAGGAGTCGGAAAAAGGATAAACAATACGTTTTTAAGGAGTGATTGTGATGACAGCAACCTGTGTTCTTCTCGGCGAACGTGTCTGCCGACAACCAGAAATACTCGCACTCGCATTTCAAACTGAAGCAACGAGTGCTTTTCAGGCAACCGATTGGCACCTTGAATTTCAAACTGAACAAGTGAAAATCGAATCAGCAGAAATTTCTGGTGACTTAGCACCAACACATTTGCATGTGATGAAGGCCTGTACAGAAGTCCCCCATGACGCAGCACGCTTGTTTGCTTTTTTAACATCAGCAACTGGATTTGCCGTGCTTGATCCTGTCAGTCATAAAGCTGATCATGAAAAGCCTGTGCTCCAACAATATGACTGGAAACCGGGCGCTCGTCTGGAATTAGCAACCGCGACAATAGCGATGCCAATTTTACATCGAGAATTTTTAGTCCTAAATGCCATTGATTCTGAGGCATGCTTATTTGTTTCCAAATCAGTAACACATCCAGATTATCAAAGTCAATCACGGCGCCCATTAAATACCTTTGCGATTCAAGTACGTTCTTTGGGGACTAACAAGAGCCAAATTGAAATTTTAAATTATCTTCATTTATCATTGCCGGGAAGCGAATTGGCATGGATTATGAACTTTATTAATTGTCAATTTCTGAAAAAGCTGAGCCAGAATATCGCTAGTGTGCAAATCGTAAAGCAGACAATTATCTGAATCCGGTAGCAAATAAGTTTCACAAAAGAAAAATGAGTCCATGAAATGGACTCGTTTTTTAGATTAGAGTGATTGATCATCGATTGCTTCAAGGTAGTTCATCACTGCTTGAAATGTCGGTTCAAGGACGTTTGGACTAAAAGGAGAGGCAAGTTGTGCTTCGGCAACTAAACTCGTAAAGGCTTTTGTGCCACCAAGTCCACAAAGGTGGACATAATCTTGCCAAGCTTGCTCACGAGTGGTTTGCATTTTTTGCCAAAACTGTAAAGCACAGACTTGAGCCAAAGTGTAATCAATATAATAGAATGGTGAATTAAAAATATGGGCTTGTTGAAACCACCATGTGCCTGATTCCAAAAAAGGTGAAGCTTCATAATTACGATCTGGAAGGTATTTGCGCTCAAGCTCTCGCCATTTTTGTTTTCGTTCATGTGGTGTAGCTTGTGGATGTTCGTAGACAAAGTGTTGAAACTCATCAACACTTACACCATAAGGAATAAAGGTCATCGCACTTGCTAAATGGGTATAATAGTATTTTGGTGTTTGTTTTCCAAAAAAGAGCGGCATCCAAGGCCAAGCAAAAAACTCCATTGACATTGAATGAATTTCGCAACTTTCATATGTGGGAAAGGCTAGTTCAGGATAAGTAATATGGCGTGATTGGTAGACTTGAAAGGCATGCCCAGCTTCATGTGTTAAGACATCAATGTCATGAGCGGTACCGTTGAAGTTCGCAAAAATAAATGGCGATTGGAAATCAGCAAGATAGGTACAGTAACCACCGCCACTTTTTCCTGGTTTTGTTAAAATATCAAGTAATTCATGATTTTGCATAAAGTGAAAGAATTCCGCTGTTTCTGGTGACATTTCTTGATACATTTGTAATCCAGCAGCTAAAATCGATTCAGGAGTCCCATCAGGCGTAGGATTACCAGTTGTAAAGTCATAACTCATATCGTAATAGGCAAAGTCAGTGAGTCCTAAGCGTTTTTTTTGTTTTTGCACTAATTTTTGTGCTTCTGGTACGAGATGAGTGTGAATTTCATGACGGAATAGGGCAACCATTTCCGCATCATAATCAGTACGAAGCATGCGAACATATCCAAGTTCAACAAAGTTGGTGAAGCCAAGCGTTGTGGCAATTTCATGACGAATGTGAACAAGTTGATCAAAAATTTGATCGATTTCCGCTTCATGTACTGCAAAAAAATGAAACTTTGCTGCAGCAGCCCGCTTCCGGACATCACGATTATCGGCTTGAAGCAATGGTGTTAAGCCAGAAAGATTATAAATCTGTCCATCAAATTCAATTTCCGCACTCGCAATCAATTTCGTATAGTTAGAACTCAGGCGGTTTTCTTCTTGAAGTAGTGGGATGATTATTGGGTCAAAGGACTGGAGTTTCAAACGCGCAATTGCAAACCATTGTGTTGGTATCAATGCCTCAAGTTCACCTTTGTACGATGACTGAAGGACAGAGGCGTAAAATTGACTATCAAGCTCACTATATAAAGGACCGTGTTCATCCCAATACCGGTTTTCTTGCTCATAAAAGCTATCACGAGTATCAATTGAATGACGAATTTGAGCTAATGTTGCCATTGTTTCGATATGGTTTCGCAATTGATTTATCTGTTCAATAAGAGAAAATTGGACTGTAGCCGAGCTAGCCTGCTGAAAGTCTGCTAAAAAAGTCATAAACTGTGTTTTCATCGCAATAAAATCTGGACGTTGATATGGATAATCTTGAAATTTCATAGTAGGTCCCCCTTAGAAAATAATATAGAGTTAACTCTACCAAATTCTGTTGTAAAAAGCAAAAAAATCTTGAGTTGATCATGATGCTGAAGCGATTCTTCATTTTTAAAGAAAAGCGCTTGCAAAAAGTGGGGATTTTCGTATAATGAAAGTGTAGTAAAATTTTAGTAAAAAAGAGGTGCGAGGAATGGCAGTATTAGTAACAGGTGGAATGGGTTATATTGGTAGCCACACAACCATTGCGTTGATTGAAGCAGGAAAAGAAGTAG
>JTLC01000052.1 GCA_000798955.1 Firmicutes bacterium ZOR0006
GACCGCCGTGGTCAAAACCGCGATGATCGTCGTCCAAGTGGTCGTTTCCAAGATCGTGATGACCGCCGTGGTCAAAACCGCGATGATCGTCGTCCAAGTGGCCGTTTCCAAAATCGTGATGACCGCCGTGGTCAAAACCGCGATGACCGTCGCCCAAGTGGCCGTTTCCAAGATCGTGATGATCGTCGAAACAATACTTCGAATGACTCTCATCATTTTGGACGCCGTGGTGATGATCGTCCCCGCCAACAATCACATCGTGATGCAGCACCAACAACTGCTCAATCACAACGTGGAAACAAACATTCTAAAAAAATCTGGTAATAGTATGCGAAAAGGTTCTCTGCCTTTTCGCATTTTTTTATTATTATCTAGCAATATCATGCAAGCTTTTTTCAGCTATTCTAGTTATACTTATGAAGAAAAAAATCATCATTTAGGAGTTTAACATCATGAAATTACAAAAACGTTCACACTACCTGATTGTGTTAACTGTTATTTATTTAAGTTTTATTGCTCTCGGATTACCCGATACTGGCTTCGGTGTCGCCTGGAATGCTATTTGGCCCGAATTTGGGGTTACATTGGAGAGTGCTGGTCTTGTGACCGTCGCTTTAACGCTAGCTTCGATTCTTTCCGGGCTCTTAGCTGGGCGATTACTGAATCGTTTTGGCACGGGCATGGTGACCGTTATTTCGTGTTTATTGACTGCCGTCGCCACACTTGGTTTTGTCATTTCCCCTAATTTTCTCACTTTTGTGCTATGTGCTTTTCCCCTGGGATTTGGTGCTGGTGCTGTTGATACTGGTTTAAATGCCTACGTTGCTGAACATTTATCAGCGAAACATATGAATTGGCTTCATGGAGCTTGGGGAATTGGTGCTACTTTTAGCCCGATGATTCTCACAGCAACAATTGTAGCTAGTAGTTGGCGGACTGGCTACTTAGCCATTGGCGGTGTCCTTTTGCTTGTCAGTCTCATCGTTTGGTTTAGCCTTCCACTATGGCACTCAATCAAACGGCATACTCCCGAATCAGAAGGTACTGAAGAAGCCATCCCCTTCCGCTCACTTTCAACAGTTGTTCTCGCCATTCTGAGCTTCGTTTTATACGTCGCAGTTGAAGCGGGATTAGGGTTGTGGCTCAGTGCGTTATTAATTGAAAGTCGTGGTGCGACAATTGGTTTTGCCGGAGCAATGGTCAGTGTGTACTTTGGAGCCTTGACCGTTGGGCGATTCTTTTTCGGTACATTTGCTGAACGACTTGGCAATCGTCGCGCTATTCAAATTGGATTAATTATTGCCACTTGCGGAGCATTTGCGTTTATTCAGCAATTTTCATTACTCCTTGCTAGTTTTGGTATTCTCGCACTTGGTTTTGGCTTCGCCCCAATTTATCCTTCATTGATGCATGAAACGATGCATCGTTTTCCTAAGGCACAAGCACAAAAAGTTATTGGCAGACAAGTTGCATTTTCATACGTCTCACTCCTCTTTTTTGTGCCTTTATTTGGGATTCTCGCAACAGCAACTTTTTTAGAAATCATTCCACTCTTAGCACTCGCTATCATTGCTGGTCTGTGGGTTGTCACAATTTGGCTAAATATACAAACACCTCAACTTTAAGAATTATGGTATACTACTATTAATTATCGCGTGAGTGAGGACCATATGGCAATTACAACTTTTTTACTCATTGCTTGGATTTTAAGTTGGTTTAAAATTGATCATCTCGTAATCCAAGCTGTTCATGAACTGTTTGACAAAGAAATCACAACTGCAACGTATTACTTTGCTTTTCTCATTTTCGGAGCTGTTGGCGATATCATTTTACTTTTTCAAGGTGCGTACATCACATATTTATTCGCATCGTGACATATTTTCGGCAGTGATTCATTCACTGCTTTTTTTATACTTCCTTTTCGACCACAAAAAAACAATCACCATCATGAAACATGATACTGATTGCTTTTTGCGTTTAAACTGAACGACATACTCACTCAATGTTTGTCCAGATGTAGCTTGTCATTGAGATGCTCCCATATTGATACTCATTGTTAAAAACCCTTACATTATCTGTACTTGTTGTGGCACCTAGCATATAAATAAACGGTAAGAAGTGCTCCCATGTCGCAAAAACTTGGCGTTGCTCATGGGCACTCAAAGCTAAACGAAAAATTTCCGCTTTATTGCGTTCCTTTGTTGCTGCTTGAATTGCTTCATCAAAAACGATTGCTTCGGGATACCCACTCTCTGGCTGTTCCCAATCGACACGCCCAAGATGATGCACAATATTCCCACTTCCAAGCACAAGAATCCCCTGTTCTCGCAACACTCGTAGTTGTTTTCCAAGTTGATAGCTCGCTTCTAAACTCATGTTCCGATTTATACTCACTTGCACAACGGGGATATCGGCCTTTGGATACATATGTGTTAAGACACTCCAAGTTCCATGGTCAATTCCCCACTCATTATCAACTGTTACTTGCGCTGTTGCCAACAACTGTTGGAGTTGTGTTGCTAGTGCTTGACTTCCCGAAACAGGATAACGGAGTTCATATAAGCGCTCGGGGAAGCCATACATATCATAGACTTGTCGTGGGTGTTCTTGATCATTCACATACGTTTGCTTCGTATACCAATGAGCAGAAACAACAACAATTGCTTTTGGTCGTGGAATAGCTTCACCTAAACGTTCCCATTGCTGTGTCAGTGCATTGTGTTCAATTGCATTCATTGGTGAACCATGGCCAACAAAAATAACTGGCATTTGCATACTCATCACCGCCTTTTCTGATAAAAAACCACCATCGTTCTAAGCTGAAGTTATGGTGGTAGTAAAAATTATGCTGTTTCGAGGTTAAACTGCCAACAAATACCAAATCGATCTACAAGCATCCCATACATTGGTCCCCAGAATGTTGGTGCTAATGGCATTTGCACTGTTCCATCTGCTGCTAAAGCTGTAAACCATGCAGTCATTGCTTCAGCATCGGTTCCGTTGATTGAAAGACTGATGTTATTACCGACAATAAAGTCCATTCCTGGCATTGTGTCCGAGAACATCAATTGGTTTTCCCCTAAAACTAAATTGGCATGCATGATGCGTGATTTCATTGCTTCTGGCATTTCTTCCCCTTTATCCATTGGTGCTTCCCCAAAAGTCATAATCTGAGCGGGAACGCCAAATACTTTACTGTAATATTCGACTGCATCACGACAATTTCCATCAAAATTTAAATACGCATTTACTTTCACCATGTGTGTTTCCTACTTTCACTGATTTCACCTTTTTTGTGTAAAGTGTTACTTGTATCATAGCTTAAACTTTTTGTGCAAGTCAACTAAATCATCATTTTTTCTGGACTTCTTCATTAAGAATATGGTATCATTTAATTAGTTAGACTAACTAATTAAAAAGGAGGTTTTCTTATGGAACAATTTGATTTGATTCAAGCAGCGGAGCAGCTCGCTACCTTTCAACGGCGTCAACAGCAACTCAATCGCTCATTACCGATTCGTTCGAGTGAAATGGGGGTCTTAATTTTTATTGAACAACATGCTGAAAATGTAACTGCTAGCCAAATTGGTTTGTTTTTGGGGGTGGCCAAGCCGTCCGTCACGGCAATCATTAAAACGCTTGTTCAACACGAATTTGTGTCAGCGACACCACTGCCACATGATCAGCGGCAAAAGGCACTTTCACTTACACCAAAGGGTGCTGCCTTGCTAGCTGAAACCAAAACCGTCTACTTTGCGCGTTTAGAACGATTCAAACACGCCCTTGGTCCTGATAATTTTTCGCAGTTTTTTACTTTATTGACACTGACTAATGAATTTTTTGCCGAGGAGTTGATTCGATGAATTATGTTGTAACTGGTGCTCTTGGCAATGTTGGGAGTGCTGTTATTCAAGCTTTACAAGCCGAAAATGTCTCAATTATTGCTGCTGATATTGATGTGGCTAAAATTCGAGAACGTTATGGTGCTAGCGTTCAAGCTGTATACTTTGATTTTGAAAAACCGGAAACTTTTGCTGCTGCCCTCACTGACGTCACTGGTATTTTCTTAATGCGCCCACCTCATCTTGGTGATCCTAAAACTTTAGATCCCTTCTTAGATGCTGTCCAAGCAAAGAATATTCAATTACTTGTTTTCTTATCATTGATGGGTGTTGAGCGTAATCCTGTGCCACCACATCATAAAATTGAGAAGGCTATTGAAGCACGTCAGATCCCTTTTGCACACGTTCGCCCTGGTTTTTTCATGCAGAATATCAGTGGTGTCCATGCTGAAGAAATTCGGAACTCTGATCAAATTTTTGTCCCAGCGGGAAACAGTCGTACAAGCTTTATTGACGCGGACGATATTGGCATCGCTATTGCAACCTTGCTTGTCAATGCTCCGGATTACCAAAATACGACACATACATTAACTGGTCCTGAAGCTTTAAACTATAATCAAATAGCCACGATTTTGAGTCAGATTCTAAATCGAGAAATTCGCTATGCTCGGCCGAGTTTACTTCGCTACCGCAATTACTACATTCAAAAGCGGCAGTTACCAAAAGCATATGTGAATGTAACTGTGATGCTATACATTATGACTCGCCTTGGAACCGCTCAAGCAGTAACGACTGAATTCGAAGCACTGACAGGTAAAAAAGCTACGACTTTCCTTGAATTCGCTCGTAAAAATAAAAGAACATGGCAACCTCATTCATAACAAAAAAACCCATTTACTGCGATGCACCCCATTATTTGGACACAAATAATGGGGTGCATCGCATTTTTCCTTATTTACCTATTCTGAAACACCGGAGTCAGCGCTCAGGGTTTTTGTAACACGCTTCCTCCTTCTGCTTCTTCGCCAAGCCCGTCATGTCATCTCTTGCTTGCTCTGCAAAA
>JTLC01000053.1 GCA_000798955.1 Firmicutes bacterium ZOR0006
TTATATAATGGTGGAGGATGACGGGTTCGAACCGCCGACCCTCTGCTTGTAAGGCAGATGCTCTCCCAGCTGAGCTAATCCTCCATTGTTGTTTGGGCTTTATCGCCTCAACAACATTAAGTTTATCAGTACTTAGCATTTGTGTCAACAACTTTTTTATTTTTTTGTAAAAAAGTTTGTTTTTACAGTAAATTTCCTCTTCGGAAAATAATCGCTAAAACAATAACTAAAATTGCCATACCAATGAAAACAATAAGTGTACCCGCATCATGAGTAGCAAGTGGTAAGCCATTAATATTCATTCCATAAAATCCAGTAATCAACGTTGGCAATGAAATTAAAATCGTAATTGAGGTTAACTTCTTCATGACAACATTCAAGTTATTGGAAATAATTGAACCAAAAGCATCCATCATACTACTTAAGATATTACTGTATACTTCTGTCATTTCGATTGCTTGAGCAATTTCAATAATGACATCATCAAGTAAATCTTGGTCTTCACTATACATTTTGACATAATAGCCACTCGTCAATTTTCGTAAAATCATTTGACCTGAGCGTAATGATGTTGCAAAATAAACTAAACTTTTTTCTAGAGCCATTAAGCGATAAATTTCTTTATTTCGCATTGAAGCTCGCAACTGTTCTTCAATTTCAATTGTTAAACGATCAATTTGCATTAAATACCGAATATAGAATGAAGAAATGACACTCAAAAATTGTAAAGCAAAGCGTGTATGTTTATACGTATAGAACTCACGGACACGTTTTGATGTAAAAAAGTCAATAATTGGTGTATGTTCCCCACAAACAGTAACAACATAATCACTTGTGATCACCATCCCAATTGGTCGTGTTTGATAGACATGGATTTTATCACGTTCATCATACTCAACGTAGGGATAATCCACAATGATAAGTGTTGCATCATCTTCACGATCAATCCGTGAAACTTCTTCTTCATCAAGAGCATCTTTGAGGAAGTCGAGCGGAATTGCTAATTTACGGGAGATGCGTTCAATTTCTTCATGAGTTGGTGCTTCAAGGTGAATCCAGGATCCTTTTTGAAACTCATCAATCTGCTTCAATTTATTTTGATCATCAATATCTGTTAAGTAAATATCAATCATCTTTATCACACTCCCTACATTTGCAAAATCTCTTTCATTCTAACATAACTATCAGCAAAACGCTATCCTCGCACTTCGGTTTTATTGCTGATTTTTTTCTTTTTTAAAAAAACAGGTATTCACCTTTGGGGCGAATACCTGTCTCAATATTATTTTACTAAACGTGCTTCTAATTCAGCTTTTAACTCTTCAAATCCTGGTTTTCCAAGTAAAGCAAACATGTTCTTTTTGTACGCTTCAACACCTGGTTGATCAAATGGGTTAATTCCTAATAAATACCCGCTCATAGCAACAGCTTTTTCGAAGAAGTACACTAATTCTCCAAAGTTGTACGCATCTAAACGCTCAACGTGTAATAATAAGTTTGGTGTTTGTCCATCGTTATGTGCTAATAATGTTCCTTCAAAGGCTTTTTTATTGGCAAAATCGATTGGTTGACCAGCGATGAAGTTTAATCCATCTAAGTCTTGCTCATCAGCTGGAATCACCATTTCGTGACGAACATTTTCAACATTGATAACTGTTTCAAATAAATCGCGGCGTCCTTCTTGGATGTATTGACCAATTGAGTGTAAGTCAGTTGAGAAGTTTGCTGCTGTTGGGAAAATCCCTTTGAAGTCTTTTCCTTCTGACTCAGCATACAATTGCTTCCACCATTCTCCGAAGAAGACTAATGATGGTTCGTAATTAACAAGGATTTCCGTTGTTTTTCCTTTGTTATATAAAGCATTACGGATAATTGCATATTGGTAAGCTGGGTTTTCTTTCCAGTTTGGATTCGCATATGCATCTTGACCAGCTTTTGCTCCTGCCATCATTGCTTCAATATCAATATTTGCTGTAGCAATTGGTAATAACCCAACTGCTGTTAAAACTGAGAAACGTCCACCAACATCGTCTGGGACAACAAATGTTTGGTATCCTTCTTTATCAGCGAGCGTTTTTAATGCGCCACGACTTGCATCAGTTGTGGCATAAATACGTTTTGCCGCTGCTTCTTTTCCATATTTTTGTTCAATCAATTGTTTGAAAATACGGAAAGCAATTGCTGGTTCCGTTGTTGTTCCTGATTTTGAAATCACATTGATCGAGAAGTCTTTGTCTTTTAACACGTCCATTAATTCGTGGACATATGTCGATGACATATGGTGTCCTACGAAAATAACTTGTGGTGCTTTGCGTGTTTCTTTATCAATAATGTTATGGAATGAGT
This sequence comes from Firmicutes bacterium ZOR0006, assembly GCA_000798955.1. Classification (GTDB taxonomy): domain Bacteria; phylum Bacillota_I; class Bacilli_A; order Culicoidibacterales; family ZOR0006; genus ZOR0006. The sequence continues at coordinate 2,347 of JTLC01000053.1, forward strand.
GCCCTAACATTTCGATAGCAGCACGTGCTCCAAGGTATGATCCACCGATTCCGATGACTAATAAAATATCTGAATCAGATTGAATTTGTTTTGCCGCTGCTTGGATGCGTGCAAATTCGGCTTTATCATAATTTGTTGGTAATTCAACCCAACCTAAGAAGTCACTTCCTGCTCCTGTACGTTCATGAATTTGGTTATGTAAGACTTCTACCATTGGAGTGAAGTACTCAAGTTCATGATCAGCAACATAATCTTTTACAAATGAATAATCAAAACGAATTGCCATAAAAAAATTCCTCCTGTTTGCTTTTGTAGCTTATTGCAGCTTGGTGAGTGTTTGCGAAATCCAAGTCGGTAAACGCTGTGCTAACGGTTCAAATGCTTGGGCATCTTGTTGGTTCATGCGATAGTTACGCATGTTCTTAATAGAAACCTCTACCCGTTCATCACTATACGTTAAAATTTCGGCCCGGATCCATTCTCCGACCTTGACGTACTCTTCAATATTTGCCACAAATTTCTCAGAAATTTTCGAAATATGAAGGATACTCATGCGATCGCCTGTTAACTCAACAAGTGCTCCGTATGGCTTAATTGCCACGACTTTTCCAGTTACAATCATGCCTGGTTTCAACATAAATAACACCTCATCATTTATTATAGCATAGAGTTTTCAATTCGTGCGAAGAAATTGCTAGTGTCAAAAAAATTCTCAATTTCTTTTATTTGTTTTAATTTAAATGAATTTAAAATGAAAAAAATCGTAATTTTATTGTTTTTCGTAGCATTTCCATAGGCTTTTCAACCGAAAACCAGTAAGATGATAGTAGACTTTAAAAGTTCGATACTTAAGGGGGATTTTAAATATGATGTATGATGTAACAGTCATTGGTGCTGGACCAGTGGGAATTTTCACAGCTTTTTATGGGGGAATGCGCGAAATGAACGTGTTAATAGTTGATGCACTCGAAGCAATGGGTGGACAATTAGCCGCACTCTATCCTGATAAATATATTTATGATGTTGCAGGATTTCCTAAGGTTAAAGCTCAAGAATTAATTGACAATTTAACGAGCCAACTTGATGCTTTTCAAGACACAACGACAATTCGCCTGAAAGAGCAAGTCAGTGAATTAGTCAAGGAAGCTGATGGTACTTTCACGATTACAACAAACGTGGCAACTTACCAAACACGTTCAATTATTATTACTGCTGGTAATGGTGCCTTTAAACCACGGCCTCTAGGTGTTGAAAATGAGGAATTTGCCACAAACTTACATTATTTTGTGCGCGATTTAACCGTTTTTGCTAATCGTAATGTTATTATTTTTGGTGGTGGTGACAGTGCTGTTGACTGGGCACTGATGCTTGAACCAATCGCTAAGAGTGTTTCATTGATCCATCGTCGTGATGAGTTTCGTGCACATGAGCATAGTGTTGCCAAACTAAAAGCATCTAAAGTTAACGTCTACACGCCTTTTGTTCCAAGTAGCCTCACACTCAGTGATGACAATGATGGCAAAGCCGATGCCGTTACGATTACTCATGTGACAACAAAAGAAGCAATTACAATTCCAGCTGATGATATTATCGTCAACTATGGGTTTGTTTCTAATCTTGGACCAATTAGTTCTTGGGGACTTGAATTAGAAAAAAATCAGCTCGTTGTCGACTCTCTCCAGGCAACAACTACACCGGGGATTTTTGCTTGTGGTGATATTTGTACTTATCCTGGCCGTCACAAACTAATTATCACTGGGTTTGGTGAAGCTCCAATTGCTATCGCTGCTGCAAAAAAATATGCTTACCCTGATAGTAGTAATGCTCATGCCCATTCAACATCAATGTTTGAAAAGAAAAAATAAACTTGCGAAAATCTCGATTCCTTTTAGGCAAATCGGGATTTTTTTCTCACCATACTTTTCCTTTAAAAAAGAGAGAATATTAATAGACAATATTCTATGTTTTTTGTTATGATAGCTGTACAAAGATTCTCTGGAGGTTAATGATGGAAAATATTGAAGAAATTGAACTACAAGTCAAAGAAGTATTAGCACAGTTGCGCCCATACCTCCAACGTGATGGTGGCGATGTCGAATATGTTGGATTTAATGATGGAATTGTCCAGGTTCGCCTGTTAGGTGCATGCGTTGGTTGTGGCGTGTCCGATGTTACTTTATATCAAGGAATTGAAACAGCACTTGTTGAAGAAGTTCCTGGCGTTATTGGTATTGAAGATGTTACTGAACACGAACGTGCTGCTGAACTTGATCGGTATTATTTTGACCTCGCTGAAGAGATCAAAAAATTGAATGCTAAAGATGAGTCTGAAAATGAATAAATACTAAAAAAGCGAAGAAATCTCCGCTTTTTTTTGTGCTTTTCTTTGTTAGTATTCTCGTTTTTTCTTCGTTATACTTAAAGTAACTTAGAAGAAATGAGGAGTATGATTATGAGTTTTAATCGAATGGATACAAAAGATATCGTCATTGATTTATTACAGCAGCGTGGAGTCAATATTCACGATATTGCTGAACTTGTTTATTTTCTACAAGAAAAATATGTTGCCCATCTTTCCCTAGACACATGTGTACAGTATACAATGGAAGTCCTTGGAAAACGTGAGGTTCAGAGTGCAGTTTTGACAGGGATTGAACTCGATGTCCTTGCCGAGCAACATCGGCTCACCGAACCATTACAAGCAATTATTGCTCGTGATGAGCCACTTTATGGAATCGATGAGATTCTCGCTTTAAGCATTACCAATATCTATGGCTCAATTGCCTTTACTAATTTTGGATATATTGATAAAGTCAAACCTGGAATTTTAGCAGAAATTGATGCGAAAGAAAAAGGGAAAATCCAATGTAATACATTTCTAGATGATCTCGTTGGTGCTATTGCCGCTGCTGCTGCTGCAAGTATTGCCCATTCTCATGGTGATAGTTATTACAAAACACAACTGACTAGTGGGGAACTTGACGAAGAACCTGCCGGTGTTTAACGGTAATATAGCACGAAAAAGCGAGGCTGCAATGCAGCCTCGCTTTTTCAATTACCAACTCTCTTGCTGAATTGTTTGAATATCTTCACTCGCTAGTCGATTACATGCACACTGAAAATCAGTAGCTATTTCCGCTAGCGGCACAAGCACAAATGCTCGTTGATACAAATATGGATGTGGAATGATGAGATCTGGTGTACAAATTGCCTGATTATCATACCAAATAATATCAATATCCAACGTTCGCGGTCCCCAAACTTCGTTACGTTGACGATGAAGTTGCGTTTCAATCTGTTGACAAGCAGCCAGTAATTGGTGAGGTGTTAGCGAAGTTGTCACCTCAACAACGCAATTATAAAAGTCTGGTTGATCAAGTTTCCCCCAGGGCGGTGTGCGGTACAAACTTGAAGACGTAAGTGAAGCAATTCCTGGCACTTGGCGTAACTGCTCAATGGCCGTTTGCAAGTAGCCTTTCGAATCACCAATATTACTTCCTAGTGCTAAAAACGACTTAACGTTCACGATAAATTTTCACACCGACATTTTTAAAATTACCACGAATTGGTGCATGTGGTTTGTTCACCTTGATTGTTACCGCCTCAATCAAAGGATAATTTGCTAACACTTGTGCCGCTATCTGTTCTGCTAATGCTTCTAACAATTGGAATCGTTCGTTTTCAACAACATCTTGAATTGTCTCAAATACTTCCCCATAGTGTGTTGAGTATGTTAATTCGTCCGTTAACCCGGCTTTTTGAGTCGTTGTTTCTAAATAGGCATCAATAATAAATGGTTGTCCGAATTCACCTTCAAAGTCCAGAACACCATGATACCCAAAAAATGTCATTGCTTCTAAAAAAATTACATCGCGTTTTTCCATTACTCTTCTCCTTATCGTGGTGTAGTTAATGCTTTCCATGTGTGTAAAGCAGTCTGTGTCGTCGCAACATCATGTACTCGTACATACTGACATCCGGCCTGAAGTGCACAGATTGAAGTAACTGCAGTTGCTACATCTCGTTGATTTTGCGTTTCTTCACTAATATATGTTGTTAAAAAGCGTTTGCGTGATGTACCTAGTAAAATCGGATAATCAAGCTCTGCACACAACTGGGATAAGTGAGTGAGTAACGTAACTGTATCTTCTGCCGTCTTAGCAAAGCCAATTCCTGGATCTAAAATGATTTTTTCAGGTTTGACACCTGCTTGCAAACAAACTTCTACACTTTTCATCAATCGCTCCTTGACGTCTTGGTACAAATCTTGATACGGGGCGCTCTTTTTTTTTGCATGTGGTGTTTCCCCTTCAGCAAAATGGTTATGCATCAAAATAATATGGACGCCTAGCTCTGCAGCCACTGCTGCCATTTGAGTATCATAAAGTGCTCCTGAAACATCATTAATATATGTTGCTCCCGCCTGTACTGCCGCGCGTGCAACATCGGCTTTGTATGTATCGATTGAAATTTCACAATTGAGTTTTGATAATGCTTGAACTACAGGAATCACTCGCTGTATTTCGACTTCACTCGTTACTGGCTGTGCTCCTGGGCGTGTTGTTTCACCACCAACATCAATAATTGTCGCTCCTTGTGCAAGCATTTTTTTGGCTTGCACAAGTGCTTGGTCAATTTCAATATAAGCACCACCATCAGAAAAAGAGTCTGGTGTGACATTTAAAATTCCCATAATTTGCATTGATTTATCCAATCCTTATTCCTTAAAATTTCATCAACTGTAATACTTCTTGCCGTAATTGTCCATCGGTTTCATATACACCGCGAGCAATTGTCGTCACCGTCTTTGATCCCGGTTTTTTTATTCCTCGCATTGTCATACACATATGCTCCGCTTCAATCACAACAAAGACACCCCGAGGTGCTAATGCTTTCTCAACTGCGTCAGCTACTTGTTGCGAAATGCGTTCTTGAAGTTGTGGCCGGCGAGCAATAATTTCGACTGCTCGTGCTAATTTGCTTAACCCAGTCAAACGTTTATTTGGTAGATAGGCAATGTGTGCTTTCCCATAAAATGGCACAAAGTGATGCTCACACGTTGAATAAAATGGGATATCTTTCACGATAACAACTTCTTCATGTTGATCTTCTTCAAACCCAATTTCAAGCACTTCACTTGGATCTTCATTTAGTCCTGAGTAAATTTCGGCATACATTTTCGCCACTCGTTTTGGTGTTTCTTGTAATCCTTCACGCTCAGGGTTTTCTCCCATTGCAATTAATATTTCTCTGAATGCTTGTTCTATTTTTTGCGTATCCATTTTTACCACTCCTGTTGTGTTATTTTTTCGCTGAGTGCTTGGGTCCATGCTGATGGCCGGCTCGTCCAATCCTCATCGAGTTGTTGGATAGTTTGCCAACCGCTAACCGCATTACAACACCAAATTTGCACTGCTTGCTTTTTTATTTGCTCAATTGTCCATTTCGCTTCTTCTAGTTCTACCCCCCACATCTGGCACCATTCTCCTACTTGTGTAGCAAATGTTCCCTGTAAAATTGGTAGCGCTGCTGCTGGTGTGTATAATTTTGTACCATCACTCCAAAAAAGTGAAGCAATCGTTGTTTCCAGGACGATACCTTGGTGATTAACATATAAAGCATCATCATATCCGCGGATACGACTGCTTTCTAATTGTTCTAAATAATATGAACGTTGGGCATCTTTAATCCGTGCTTGCTCATTTCGCTGAATATCATAAATGCTTTCTAAATGTAAATGTGATTTCCTTGTTGGCAGTGGTCGAATTGCCAAATACCACTGTTGTGTAATCGTCACAATCAATTTCAACACGCATGTCATTTCTGAAAATTGTTCGCGGCATTGGTAGAGTTGCTCTAATGTCAGCTGTGCTGGTTGGTCAAAGTAGCTCTGGGACTGGTTGCATAAACGCTGCCAATGAGCTGTTAAATCACTTGTATCACTCCGAAAGGTTGTAAAAATGGCTCGCTCACTTGGTATCACATCGCATCTTTGCCAGCTACCATTCTGATACTTATATAACTTGTTCACGTTTTTGCAGTGCAGCGATTAATGCTGCTGCCTTTTGGAATGTTTCTTCATATTCAAATTCAACTGTCGAATCCCAAACAATTCCGCCACCCACATGAAAATATGCTTGTTTATTATGACAAACAATTGTCCGAATCACAATATTGAAATCTAAATTTCGGTTACAATCAATATAACCTATACTGCCCGTATAAATTCCACGGCGATGTACTTCTAACTCATCAATAACTTCCATTGCTCGAATTTTTGGTGCTCCAGTAATTGAACCTCCTGGAAAAGTAGCAGCAATAATTTCAGCTGGTGTCACTGTTTCTCGAAGCTGTGCTGTTACTGTTGAAACAAGATGAAATACTGTTGGATACGTTTCAACTGTATATAATTCTGGTACTGTAACTGTTCCTGACTGAGCAATTTTGGCCAAATCATTTCGCTCTAAGTCAACAATCATCAACAATTCTGCACGGTCCTTTTCGCTATTCCATAACTCTTCCTTAAGTTGATAATCACTGGCTGCATCATGACCACGTTTACGCGTACCTTTAATTGGTCGAGTTGTCACAATACCATCACGAACTTGAATAAAACGTTCTGGCGAACTACAAACAAAAGTTGTTTCGCTAAACTGGAGATAGGCGGCAAAAGGGGCCGGATTCAGCGCTCGCAAGCGTAAATACAGTTGGAGTGGTTCCTCTTCAAGTGACATCTGTAAGCGGTGTGTTAAATTCATTTGGTAGAGATCACCTTGTTCAATATATGCCTTGAGTTTTGTAAATGCTTGAGCATAACTTTCTGCTGTTACATCATCAGCTATAGTCCGTGCTTGTGGCTGATACTCGATCTTTGTCGTTAAAAATGTTGTTTGCTGTAAATGACGCTGCCAATAATCAATACGCTCTTGTGCAGTTTGTTCTCCTATTCCTAAAGCAGTAATTAGGAGACACTCTTCTTCATGGTCATACACAAAAACCCCATCATACAAGCCCATTCCCATCGTTGGCGTTTGTAAGTCATCAATTGTTGTTTGCGGAATTTTTTCTAATTGTTGATGAAAATCATAACTCAAAAACCCCATCCAGCCACCATGAAATGGGAGTGTTTGCGTGTATGCACGAGTATAGCGTTCTTCATATTTGGCAAAAACATCAAGCGGTGCCTTTTGTTGAACCTCGATACTTCCATCTTCATGATGGATGTACATTTCTTCATAACGATGTTGGAGGTAAAGTAATGGCTGGGCTGCTAAAAAAGAATACCGCTGTTCTGTGGTAACTTTCGCACTATCCAGCCAAACTGGAAACGGAAATCGTTGAAGCAATTGAATTAACTGTTCTGGTTTAACTTGGACATGTGCCCGTTCAGTAATGACCATTCATATCCCTCCTTAAATAACTGGGCTTTTTGATACGCATTTGCTAGTAATGGTAAGCCCGCTTGTGTTGCTACTGATTCCGGATGAAATTGCACACCTTGTAACGGGTACTCTTGATGCTCAAACGCCATAATCAAACCGTCAATCGTTTGGGCTAAAACCTTAAATTGTTCAGGTAATGTTTGAGGTTCAACAATCAACGAATGATAGCGTGCTACAGTAAGCGGCTGTGGTAAGTTTTGAAACATCCCTATTTGAGTATGCGAGATTTCACTGACTTTTCCATGGACGGGCTCTGGTGCTTTGATAATATTCGCTCCAAATGCTTGAGCAATACTTTGATGACCCAAACAAACACCAAGAATGGGAAATTTTGTCGCAAATTTACGAACAATTGCTAAACATATCCCTGCTTCCGTTGGTGATTTTGGCCCTGGCGATAAAACAATTAACGTTGGATTCAGTGCTTCAAGCTCAGCTAATGTAATGCCATCATGACGAAAAACTTGTACTTCTGCACCTAATTGATGTAAATAGTCAACTAAATTATAGGTAAATGAATCATAATTATCAATCATGACAATCATCTTATTTCCCCGCCTGCGCTTCGAGTTGTTGTTGCCACTGTGCTAAATCGGCAATTGTATGTGTTGGTTGAATGTCTTGTGCCAAAATATACTCATGGCGATGAATACCAGTATCAACCCAAAGCGTTGCAATATCAGCATGAATACCTGCCATAATATCCGTATGATAATTATCACCAACCATAACAACTACCTCACGTGTAAGCCCAAGTCGTTCAATAGCTGCTAAAATAATGGCTGGCTCCGGTTTCCCCATAACGAGTGGTTGCACTTGTGTTGCCGTGATCAGTAACTGCACAAGTGCTCCCGCACCAGGTAATAATCCGCGCTCACTCGGAATATTTGTATCAGGATTAGTCGCAATAAATGTTGCCCCACGGCGGATTGCCAATGTCGCTTTTGCTAATTTTTCATACGTCACATCAGTATCAAGGCCAACCACCACAACTTCTGCTTCTAGTTCCGAGGTTGTGAGGGTAATACCGGCGGCTTCCAGTGCTCGCATTAATCCATTTTCACCAATCATAAACACAGGCGCATCAGCAAAATCACGCGCAATTGTCGTAGCTGCTACATCTGAACTAGTTACAATATGTTCGGGACCAACTTGCTGGCAACCAATTGCTACAAGTTTATCAGCAACTTGCTGTGCTGTTTTTGTTGAATTATTTGTCACAAATAAATATGGAATTCCTTGTTCAGCTAACCAATTTACAAATATAACCGCACTTTCAATAATTTGACTCCCTTGATACATTGTCCCATCAAGGTCAAATAGATACCCTTTATACATCAGCTACTACTCCTTCCATTTTTTTTAAGACAAAATGAGCACAGCCAAACTGACATTGATCAGTTAAATAAATCTCAAGAAAATCAATCCGATTAAACTCTCGAGCCTTTGGGTTGTCATTCTCGTAAAAGCCTTTTAGGCGCAAATAGCCTTCAATGACATCTCCAGCAATATAGTCATATTTTTCGAGTACATCACAGTACTTCGCTAAAACTTGTTCTTCGTTATAAGCATCACGAAAATTTTCAATTAATTCATACCGGTTTTCACCAATTACAATCATCATGTCGACCTTCTTTCTGTTTGAATCTCCCTTTATTGTACCATGTGTTTTCACATCATCGCGTGAAAACGGTGCTTTTTTGTAAAAAAATTAAAAAAGCAGGCTACTTTTCATGCCTGCTTTCATTTTAGTCAACAGCTAATACTGCTCCTTGGTATTTATCGTCAATAAATTGTTTTGCCGTATCTGAACGAAGTGCATCTACTAATGCTTGAATTTTTGCTTCAGTTGCGTTGTCTGCTCGTGTCACGACAATATTTGCATATGGCGAATCACCATCTTCAAGTACTAATGAATCTGTCTTTGGATTTAATCCTGCTTCTAATGCATAATTCGTATTGATAAAAATTAAATCCGCTTCATCATTTTGATAGGCTGTTGGTAATAATTTTGCTTCAATATCATATTTAAATTGTAAATTTTTTGGATTACTCGTAATATCAGTAAACGTCGCTGATGTTGCATCTACACCTTCGGCTAACGTAATCAAGCCAGCATTTGCTAATAGTGCTAAAATCCGCGATTGATCTGAAGCCGCATTACTCATTAACACGGTTGCATTTTGTGGTAAAGTATTCAAGTCATCATAGCGTTGTGAGTATCCACCCATTGGCTCAATGTGAATTTTAGCTACAGATTCGATATCATACCCATGCTCGGCAATTTGTTGTGCCAAATATGGTTCGTGTTGGAAATAATTCGCATCTAATTCTTTTGCAGCTAAGGCTTTATTTGGTAAGACATAATCTTGGAATTCCACAATTTTCAAATCAATTCCTTGTTCGGCAAGTAATGGTTTGATTGCTGTTAAAATTTCTGCATGTGGGACTGCTGTCGCCCCAACTGTCACAGTTTCTAATTCTGAAGTTTTAAATTGACTAGCAAACGTCACAACCGTTCCGAGTGCTAAAGCCCCTGTTAAAACAATAGCTAACCCTTTTCGGATTTTTTGTGGTTGCTTTTGTGATTGTGTTCGTTTATCGACACTCGCAATGACTGTTTCACCAAGCCATTGGAAACTGAAGACGAGCACTAAAATCAATGCTGTAGCCATAAAAGTAACATCCTCAAAGCCACGTTGGAATCCATCTAAATAAGCAAGGTTTCCTAAGCCTCCAGCACCAATGACACCAGCCATTGCTGTAAACCCAACTAAACTGACCACTGTTGATGTTAAACCACCGAGCCAAGCCGGTTTACTTTCAGGGATTAATACTTTCCAAATAATATCCCAGTTACTTGCCCCCATTGCTTTTGCTGCTTCGATAACACCTGCATCAACTTCACGCAAAGCAACTTGTACAAGACGGGCATAGAACGGTGACATCCCAATAATCAACGCTGGTAATGCTGCATTTGCTCCTAAAATTGTACCAACTACCGTCTTTGTAAATGGTAGTAGTAAAATAATTAAAATGATAAAGGGAATTGCACGGAATAAGTTGACCACCGTTGTTAATACCGCGTTGGCCCATTTATTTTCATACAGCCCATCACGATCTGTGACATATAATAATAAGCCTAGACCAAGTCCAAGAATGAAACAAGCAACTCCTGCTAGTACTGTCATATACAGCGTTTCTCCAAACGCTACAATCATTTTATCCCATTGAATATTTCCTAACATTATTGTGTTACCTCCTGAACTTTTACATCTTGTGCCTCAATATATGTTTTGACTGCGGTTAAATCGTGTAGATTTTCTGTTTGTACAAGGACTGTTAATTGTCCAATTGCACCTTCTTTCGTTTTTGAAATCGAACCTTGAATAATAGAAAAATCAACATTAAACAATTTCATTGCTGATGCCAAAATTGGTTTTTCGACCTCGCCTTGGCTAAAGCGAAGTGTCCATAATTGTCCTTGTGGATATTTATGAGCTAACTCATCAAGTGTTAGTTCATAATCAGTTTCTGTCGTTGCTTCGCCAACAAACCGTTTGGTAATTGCTTGTTGTGGATTTTGGAAAATTGTCAGCACATCGCCAGTTTCAACAACACGTCCTGCTTCCATTACTGCAACACGGTGTGCTAACTTTTTGACAACTTCCATTTCATGGGTGATAAAGACAATCGTAATTCCTAATTTTTGGTTGATATCTGAAAGAAGTGCTAAAATCGCCTCTGTTGTCTCCGGATCAAGTGCACTAGTTGCTTCATCTGCCAATAAAATATGCGGATTGTTTGCTAACGCACGTGCGATTCCCACACGTTGTTTTTGACCCCCAGATAATTGTGAAGGGTATGCTTCTTCTCTCCCCTGTAATCCGACTAATTGAATCAATTCAGTGACACGTGTCGCAATTTGATCTTTTGGTGTTTTCGCTACTTCTAATGCTAAAGCAATATTTTGTGCTACTGTCCGTGACCATAGTAAATTAAAATGTTGGAAAATCATCCCTATTTTTTGTCGTTGTGCCCGTAATGATTTAGCAGCTAGTGTTTGTACATCAGCGCCTTCGACAATAATTTTTCCTGATGATGGTAACTCCAAACCATTAATCATTCGTAAAAGTGTACTTTTTCCTGCCCCACTATAACCAATGATGCCAAAAATTTCTCCTTGTTCAATATGCAAATTCACATCGCGCACTGCTGTAATTGTTTGTGCTTCTTTTTCGTACTGTTTTGTTACTTGTTCAAATCGAATCATTATTTTTCCTCAACTTTTGCAAAATTTCAATAAAAAAACAGCCTTCCTGTGAGAAAGCTGTTCAAATCGTGACCGAAAATTCCTGCAATCTCATCTTTCAGTCTTACACCATGTGTAAACTGTGGATTTAGCACCATTGTTCAAATGAACTGGTTGCCGGGCATCATAGGGCCATTCCCTCCGCCTCTCTTGATAAGAAGTTGTTATTTCTATTAATTAATCATTACTATAACAAAGCTGAAATTACTTGTCAACCTATTTTATTTCGTTTATTGCTATTTCAAATCATCATATTTACTTGTCATATCAACAAGTGTATAATACATCTAGCTTTTTAAAATATTGAGGGGCTCAAGAAATGGGGAATTTACATGATTCAAAAAAAATATGTCTCAATTGTATTTTTATTTTTTACTCTACTCAGCTTTTTTATCTTGATAACTTTTTCTTTTTTTCAGTGGAAACTTCCACAGTTATCGACTCCTAAAGCTGATGATTTCATGAGTAGTGAGCTTTTTTATCTCTCTGAAACATCAAATGGACTTTATTCTAGTCGTACTTATACGACGCTGACAACAACTTCAGAAACGACCTTTACTGGTGATATTCACCCTTTCATTCCAAATTATAATCTAGCGTTTTTTGATAGTTATAACGATGATTTAATTTGGGGAAGTTTAGGAAATCCACATATTAATATTGACGGTCAAGAACAGTCTCTACCTGCCGGTTTAGAAACTATTTTTTTTACTGGTAACTGGCGAATTGCTCAAACATTTGCTCAAGATACCACCACTTTTGTAAACCTTGACAACCACCAAGATATTTCACTCCCTGGACAATTCACTCATCTCCAAGTCGATAATTTTGTTTATCTGATGCTTACCAATCCAATCCACGAAAATCCACTCTACCGCCTTAACCTTCAGACCCTTGAGCTCAAAAAAGTTGCTGATTTTCCGACAACAATCACACAAACACATTTACTTTTTTCAGGTGATATTATTTTTTATCTTGATAAGCAAACGATGTATCAAGTAGATCAATATGGCACAGTATCGACTGTTCGATCAAACAGCGAATTATTCGATTTGCTAAATGACTCGACAATTACGCCACTAATAAATAAAAATAATGCTGTCAGTAGTGTCTACTTAGTAACAAATAGTAAAAATATCAAGCTTTTAAAACTATATCCAAATGCCACTTATTCACTCGAAACGATCCCGAATTTAGTTATTCCTTCCGACATGAATATTTTGCTTAAAGACGTTGTCATTGACCCTGTTAGTCAAGATGCTACAATCTTATTAACTGCTGGTGACGAAGCACAATTAGTCCCATATGTGCTTACTATGAATGGTACTACGTTAATTTCTCAACACTATTGGTCAACAGCAAGTCAAAATACGCTGAGCCCAAATATGAAAATTGTCCGGATAAATAAAATGAACTAACTTCATCCATATTGTTCAATACGCTAAAGTTCCTAAGGGAACTTTTTCATTATCCTTTTAGCCAATTTACTAGCTTTATCGTATAGTTATCAACATAAAAACTCGCTACAATGAACATAGAACAAATTTGAGGAGGTTATTTTATGGAAAAGCATTATTTTAGTAAAGGTATTGAGAAGCTTATCGATCCCCTCGAAGTTGGGACAATTCATTTTCTAGCACCATATAATCGGCTTTTACCAAAATCAATTCAACATAAAATTATCAATTCTTCTGGAAAAAAAACACCATATATGGGCTTCGTTGTTGAGCCCTATTGTTACTTTCTCTGTTATGAAATTAAAGATTTAGCTTGGGCACAAAAGCTTATTCCCGATAATTTCCAACTCGTAAAAGCCAAAATTTTTGATAATGACGAGCCAAAATATTATGGTATTTTCGGATGTTTTAGTGTACATACCAGTGCTTTTTGGGGACAACGTATGGAATTTTATATTATTGCTGAAGATAAAAAAACTGGATTATTAAGTTGGATTATTGTGGATTATGATACAAATACCATCAGTTATGATAAAAAAGGTGGCCTTTTTGAATCAAATTGTGATACTTCAGTTATTACGACTGATTTTGCTGGCAATGTTATCGTTGACGTCCAAAATAAAACACAACATCGCCATCTTGCATTTTCAAGTAATATTGAAAATGCGCCAATGCAAACACTCGATCAGCGCCTTTGGATTGAAGGAAATCTATCGATTGGCTATGGCCGTGACGTTTCAGAAAATAATAGTGATGTTTTTTCACTCACATTTGATCCACAAGAAGTATCAAGAGCCTTACAAATCAATCATCAAAATCTCCAACTTGAGATCAATACCTGGCTCCCTGGTCTATTGCATGAAATTCCAGCACAACTTGCTTGCTTCCCATATGCACAACACTTCCTAGCTGATAGCCCTGGGCATTCAAGTTCACATCAATCACTGACTGATTTACAAACTGCTTTTACAGCTACAAATTTTGATCAAATTCCGACGTATTCCACAAAATCAATGAAAAAAAACTTCGTTGTTGGTGCTTCAATTCCTTGGTTTATCATTGTCATACTTATTATATTATTGCTCCTAACATAATTCCATTTAAAAAAGCTAGATACACATCTAGCTTTTTTTGTTTTCCCGTGGAAAACTATTTTTATAACTTTTTTCCCCTGGAAAAATATATTTTTTTGTTTTTTCCCCAGAATAAAGATAATCCGATTTTTCCCATGAAAAAACCACCTTACGGTGGTTCATTTGCCTGGCAGCTTCCTATTCTCGCAGGGTAACCCCAACTACATTCGGCACTAAAGAGCTTAACTTCTGTGTTCGGCATGGGTACAGGTGTGTCCTC
>JTLC01000054.1:0-24208 GCA_000798955.1 Firmicutes bacterium ZOR0006
TGTCAACATTTATTGTACGACAGGTTGGTACTGTTGTGGGCTTTTTTTATTTCCACTAGTGCAATTTCATTATACAATTAAGCAAAAAAATATAGCGTTTTCAATTGCAATTTAATTGGAAAAAAGGTAGAATAATATCTGCATTCGAAAAAAATAAATGGAAGGAGTTTTTTACAATGCAAAAAAATTCAATCTTTGGAGTATTGCAACGTGTTGGTCGTTCATTCATGTTACCAATCGCAATCTTACCAGTAGCCGGACTCTTCTTAGGAGTTGGAGGTTCATTCACTAATACGACGTTAATCGAAGCGTACGGATGGACAGCAGTTTTAGGACAAGGGACAGTTCTAAACACAGTATTAACTATTGTAAGTCAAGCTGGAGATGTTATCTTCGGAAACTTACCATTAATCTTCGCAATTGCAATCGCATTAGGTATGGCAAAAGCAGAAAAAGCAACAGCAGCTTTAGCTGGGGCAATCGCTTTCCTTGTAATGCAAGCAACAATTTCAGCAACGTTATTAACAACAGGGCAAATCGCAGTTGTTGATGGGGCAATCGTCACTGATTTAGCTGCTGGGGCAACTAAATTTGTTCTTGGATTACCTTCTTTAGAGTTAGGTGTATTCGGCGGGATGATTATTGGTATCATGGTTTCAGTTTTACATAATAAATATTATAAAATTGAATTACCTTCAGCTTTATCATTCTTCGGTGGAACACGTTTCATTCCAATCATTTCTGCAATCTTCGCAGTATTTGTTGGTTTAATCATGACATTTGTTTGGCCATATATCTTCAGTGGAATCACTGCAATCGGAAACTTCGTTGAAGTAAGTGGATATTTCGGAACATTCGTATACGGATATATCGAGCGTGCATTAATCCCATTCGGATTACACCACGTATTCTACTTACCATTCTGGCAAACAGCAGTTGGTGGTTCAATGGAAGTTGCTGGAACAGTTGTTTACGGAGCACAAAACATTTTCTTTGCTCAGTTAGCTGATCCAACAACAACAGTGTTCTCATCAGAAGCAACGCGTTTCATGGCTGGTAAATTCCCATTCATGATGTTCGGTCTTCCAGCAGCAGCATACGCAATGTATACAACTGCTCGTCCGGAAAATAAAGCTGCAGTAAAAGGGTTATTATTCTCAGCAGCCTTAACATCATTCTTAACAGGGATTACTGAGCCAATCGAGTTCACATTCTTATTCTTAGCACCTGCATTGTACTACGGAGTTCACTCTGTGTTAGCTGGTTTATCATTCATGTTAATGCATATCTTAAACGTTGGTGTTGGTATGACATTCTCAGGTGGATTACTTGACTTCGTTCTTTACGGGGTATTACCAGGTGCAAGCGCAACAAGCTATTACTGGATCGTAGTAGTTGGTGCGGTTTACGCAGTACTTTACTTCTTCTTATTCCGTTTCTTCATCTTGAAGTTTGACTTAAAAACTCCTGGACGTGAAGAAGAGGGTGAAGAAGCAAAATTATACACTCGTGCAGATGTAAATGCTGCCAAAGGTGGAGCAACAGCTACAGCTGGTGCGAACGCTGGTGATGAGTTATCAGCAACAATCGTTGCTGGTCTTGGAGGAAAAGATAACATTTCTGACCTTGATAGCTGTGCAACACGTTTACGTGTAACAGTAAAAGACCCAGCAAAAGTTGATGACAAAATGTTAAAAGGTACTGGAGCAGCAGGACTTGTAAAAAGCGGGAACGGTGTTCAAGTTATTTACGGACCACGTGTATCAGTTATCAAATCAAACATTGAAGAATACTTAGGACACTAGTCATAAGTTTACCGACCTCGGAATTTTCCGAGGTCTTTTTTTGCGGAATTTTTTCGATGAACTCGCTATCGTTGTCTTTCACAAAGGAAATCAGCGACAAGGCTAGGCAGTCGCAACTGGAGTTGGTATAATGAAAAAGAAACATCGCGAAAGTGGGGAAAGAATATGCGAGAAACATTACCAGAGTTAACAGCAGTTGAACAAAATCAGCTGGAATTAACAATTGAAACAATGCGTGGAATTAAAGGTGAATTGCGTCTTAATCCAGATGTACAGCGTCTGGCTAAAAGCGTTGATTATCGTGATCAATTAAGTTTACATGATTTAGGAAAAGAATCAGCAGTTGGGATTTCAAAATTTGCGGATCAAATGTTGGCGAAGATTAGTGTCAGTTCACAAGAAGATAGTGGCGAAATGCTAAAGCAACTCGCAATTTTAATGGACCGTTTTGACAAAAATGATTTTACGGATGAAAAAAAGGGTCTGTTAGCGAAAATGATGAGCAAAAATAAAACGCTTGATCAACTCTTCAATAAGTATCAAACATTGGGGACCGAAATTGATAAAATCTATGTTGAAGTGACAAAATACCAAACCGAGATGAAGCAATCATTATTGAATTTAGAACAAATGTACCAAGAAAATATGCAACATTACTATGAATTGGAAAAAGTGATTGTTGCTGGTGAACTTGTATTGGAGAATTTACAGACTGTTGTGTTACCGAGCTATCAAGCCCGAATGAACGAAGGGGATCAAATTGCCCAGTTTGAAGTTACAACCGTCTTGAATGCGATTGAACTCGTTGAACGCCGGCTTGCTGATTTAGAAGCTGCGAAAATGGTCGCCTTACAAAATGCACCACAAATTCGTTTATTGCAAAAAGGGAATAACAATTTAATTGCGAAAATTAACTCAGCGTTTGTCGTGACAATTCCTGTATTTAAAACCGGAATTATTCAAGCTGTGAATGCAAAACGGCAAAAATTAGTTGCTGATAGTATGGCGGAACTTGATCGTCGTACAAATGAGCTTTTACTTCAAAATGCGCAAAATATTGCGAATCAAAGTGTTGAAATTACCCAACTAGCGGGTGGGACCTCAATTAAACTTGAAACCCTTGAAAAAACGTGGGAAACAATTCAACGGGGAATTCAAGAAACCCTTGAACTTGAAAAACAAAATCGCCATGACCGTCAAGCGAGTCAGCAACGATTGGAACAACTGAGTGCGAAAATCCACTTAAGTTTAAATGAACGCTAAGTAGGGAAAGGGGCGGTGAAAGATGCGGCGATTAAGACGAAGTCTCTTCCTTATTGTACTGAGTGTCAGTGTAACGATACTGGCGATGAGTGTTATTAGATACTATTGGCAATTGAATCCACTCAGCTTTTGGCTCGTGAGCTTTTGCGTATTTGTCGCCTGCCTTTTAACCATTCTTCAATTTTATCTCAGCTGGCAACAGGAAAAAGAAAAGGAGCAACATCATGAAGGAAAGAAGTGAACTGTGGCAAACACACAGAACGAATTATTTTGCGAAAATGCCCACCCAAAGTGTGGCAATTTTATTTGCTGGTGAAGCACCGGTAAAAAGTGCGGATGAAAACTATCAATTTACACCGAATCGAAATTTTTATTATCTAACCGGGATTAGTGATCCCAAAATAATTGTGACATTGGTAAAAACAACACAAGGAAATGAAGCGACGCTTTTTATCGAACGAGAAAATCCACTCATGGCACGTTGGGTTGGTGAGACGTTAAATGCCGAACAAGCAAAAGCCCAAAGTGGGATTGAGCGAGTAGCATATCTTGATGAATTTCCTGCGGTTGTGAGTACCTTATTTGATCGTCGCCAATTAGAGAGTTGTTATCTTGACTTAGAACGGCAACAGCTTGAATTACCACCAAGTAAGGCAATTACGTTCGCGCAACAGTTGCGAGCAGCGTATCCGGCTTTAAACATTATCAATGCGCAGCCACTGCTAGCGGCACTGCGGATGACGAAATCTCCAGAAGAAATTGCCAAAATTGAGGCGGCGATTGCCCTGACACACAAAGGAATTATGGCAATGGTTGGAGCTTTAGCACCCGATAAAACGGAGAATGAGATTGAAGCGTATTTTGATTTTACCTTAAAGCAAGGGGGAGCGAGTGACTTTGCTTTTCCAACGATTTGTGCGACCGGGAAAAATGCGACGATTTTACATTATACTGCGAATAATCAACGCTTGGGGAATGATGATGTGATTTTATTTGATCTTGGCGCTCAAATTGAGTATTACAATGCGGATATTTCACGAACATTTCCTGTCAGTGGAAAATTTAGTGATCGCCAAAAACAAATCTATGCCATTGTCTTAGCGGCGATGAAAGCAGTGGAAGCTCATGTTAAACCAGGGGTAACATTGATGGAATTAAACCAAATTGCGACGGATGTGCTTGCAACGGGCTGTTTAGAGATTGGTTTGATTCATGAACGAGCAGAAATTCAAGAATACTATATCCACTCAATTGGCCATCATCTTGGTTTAGATACGCATGATGTCACGATTGCGAATCAACCATTAGCAGCAGGAATGGTTATTACGAATGAACCAGGATTGTACATAGCAGCAGAAGGCATTGGTATTCGAATTGAAGATGATCTTCTCGTAACAGCGACAGGATGTCGCAATTTATCGGTAGCAATTCCGAAAGAAATCGCTGAAATTGAAGCAATCATGCAAAAATAAATGTGAGTTATGAAAAAACGCCAGCACGAGCTTGGCGTTTTTATTATGTTTTTAAAAAATATGTAAAAAATCAACATTTCAATTTGACAAATTTTTGTCAATAAAGTATATTATAAGTACAAAATGACAAAAAAGAGGTGTTTTTATATGAATGTGACAATTAATAACAAACAATATAAAGTGAAAGAGTTTTATGTCCAGTTAATGAATAGCTTAGTTGTTGGAGTTGGTTTTGGCGTGACAATGTTTATGCTCTTATATTTAACAGTACATGTCATTTAATTTTTACTGAATTTTCTCGTGACTCTTGTTTTCTTTTGATAATCTGCTAAAATTTGTGCAACAATCAAAAAGAAGTAGGGTGAAAAAATGATTATCGGCGTACCAAAAGAACAAAAAAACCAAGAGTATCGTGTCGGCTTGACACCAGACGCAGTGCATGAATACATTTTAGCGCAACATATTGTTTATGTGGAAACACAAGCTGGAATTGGAAGTGGATTCAGTGACGAAGATTATCAGGCAGTTGGGGCGCAAATTGTGTCAACTGCTGAGGTGTGGGCACATGCTGAGTTGATTATTAAAGTAAAAGAACCACTCGCAAGTGAATATCACTTCCTCCGGCCAAACTTGATGCTCTTCACATATTTGCACTTGGCAGCTAATCGCGAGCTAACAGAAGTTTTATTGGAAAAACACGTATTGGCACTTGCATATGAGACAGTGCAGTTAGAAAATCGTACCTTACCACTGCTGACACCGATGAGTGAAGTGGCTGGCAGAATGTCTGTTCAAATTGGCGCACAATTCCTCGAACGCCAAGCAGGTGGCCGGGGAGTATTATTGAGTGGTGTGCCCGGTGTAAAAAATGCTACAGTTGTGATTATTGGTGGTGGCGTTGTTGGAACAAATGCAGCAACAGTGGCACTTGGAATGGGGGCACAAGTTATCATTTTTGATCGCAATTTACAACGCTTACGGGAGATTGATGAACAATTCCAAGGGCGAATTCAGACATGCTATAGTAATCCGAATGCCTTGACAAAAGCACTTGAACACGCCGACTTAGTGATTGGTGCGGTACTGATTCCTGGTGCGAGTGCTCCGAAAATTGTGACGCGAGCAATGGTCGAACATATGCAGGTTGGAGCGGTATTAGTTGATGTGGCAATCGATCAAGGTGGTTGTATTGAGACGATGACACATGCCACAACGCATGAGCAACCAACATATGAAGTAGCCGGTGTGATTCATTATGCAGTCGCTAATATTCCAGGTGCCGTACCGCGGACGGCAACGCAAGCACTTGTGAATGCCACGATGCGATATGGACTTATTCTAGCCAATGAAGGCTTTGAGAATGCCTGTAAGCAGTACCCAGAATTATGCCAAGCATTAATGACAAGAGCTGGGCGATTATATTCAACTCCAGTTGCACGAGCACATGATTTAGCCGTGGTTACTCAGCCCTAATAGAATGATACTAATGCGGTCTTGCGAGACCGCATTTTCATTTAGGAGTTTGCCGAGAATGTGTTATAATAGCAAAGATAGAGAAAAACGGAAGATGATTATGGAGGAAAAAAATGAAAACAGTTGTTTTAGCTGAAAAGCCATCAGTTGGTCGTGATATTGCACGTGTTTTAGGCTGCCAACAAGGTGGAAATGGATTTTTGGAAGGAAAAGACTATATTGTGACGTGGGCACTTGGGCACTTAGTAACGTTAGCTGATCCAGAAGTATATGATAAAAAGTATCAACAATGGGATTTAACCCATTTGCCAATGTTACCAGAAGCGATGAAATTAGTGGTGATTCGCCAAACTTCTAAGCAATTTAAAAGTGTTCAAGCACAATTGAAACGAAATGATGTTGATAAAATTGTCATCGCTACGGATGCTGGTCGTGAAGGTGAATTAGTTGCACGTTGGATTTTAGCCAAATCTGGTGTCAAGAAACCATGTCAACGGTTATGGATTTCCTCAGTAACTGATAAAGCCATCCGCACTGGTTTTGCGAATCTTAAACCAGCACAAGCGTATGATACGTTATATGCTGCAGCAGTCGCTCGTTCAGAAGCCGATTGGTTAGTTGGTATGAACGCCACTCGAGCATTAACGACAAAATATAACGCCCAATTATCATGTGGTCGTGTGCAAACACCGACACTCGCATTAATTGCGCAACGAGAACAAGAAATTCAACAATTTCAAGTGCAACAGTATTATGGGTTACAAGTTAACATTGGGGCGACAAAATTTACGGCAGTGAATGCCCAAGGGCAAGCAGTACGGAGTTTTCAACGAGAGACAATAACGGAACTGCAAAGCCAGTTAGCAAATGAAACAGGGACAATTACGAAAGTTCAAACAAAAGTCAAACGTAGCTATGCACCGGCACTGTATGATTTGACTGAATTACAGCGAGTAGCAAATCAGCGCTATAGCTATTCAGCGAAAGAAACGTTAAATTATGCCCAACGGTTATATGAGCAGTATAAGTTAATTACGTATCCGCGAACAGATTCACGCTACATTACAAACGATTTAGTTGCGACACTACCTGAACGTCTAGAAACGCTAAAAATCGGTTCGTATAGTAGCCATGCGCAGAAATTGTTAGCTCAACCACTCCAAAATCAAAAACAATATGTCAATGATGCTAAAGTCAGTGATCATCATGCGTTACTGCCAACGGAACAACGCCCACAACTGAGTGAACTTTCAACAGCAGAGCGACGAATTTATGATTTGATTGCTCAACGTTTCTTAGCGGTATTATCACCAGCTATGGAAAAAGAAGAGACGACGATGGAATTATGTGTTGGGAAACAACGTTTTGTAGCGAAAGGTGAACGCCTACTCAAAAGTGGTTGGCGTGCAATTGAACAAGGAACAGAGCCAACAGAACAGACATTGGTCCCATTGGCAGAAGGGACAAACATCGCAACATTAGCATGGCAAGAAACA
The DNA here is from genome assembly GCA_000798955.1 of Firmicutes bacterium ZOR0006. GTDB lineage: Bacteria > Bacillota_I > Bacilli_A > Culicoidibacterales > ZOR0006 > ZOR0006. Next base: position 7,510 of record JTLC01000054.1, read on the forward strand.
ACAGGAAAGACACAACCACCAGCATACTTTACAGAAGCAACGTTGTTATCGGCCATGGAAAATCCAACCCAATTTGTACAAGAGGCAAATCAAGCATTAAAAACAACCTTGAAAACCACAGGTGGTTTGGGAACGGTGGCAACACGTGCCGATATCATTGAAAAACTCTTTAAAAGCTTTGTAATTGAAAAGCAAGGCCAAGCATTACGTACAACGAGTAAAGGGCGTCAATTATTACAACTAGTTCCAAAAGATTTACGCTCGCCACTGTTAACTGCCCAGTGGGAACAAGAACTTGGCGAGATTGCCCAAGGAACACGAAAAAAACAGCAATTTATTGGTGAAATTCGGGAGTACACGCAAACATTAATTCGCGAAATTAAAGCCGAAACAGCAACCTTTAAACATGATAATCTATCACATGCAAGTTGTCCTGAATGTGGTAAGCGAATGCTTGAAGTTAATGGGAAACGTGGCAAAATGCTCGTGTGTTCTGATCGTGAATGTGGGGCGAAAAAACGTGTGTCACAAGTGACGAATGCACGTTGCCCAGAATGTCATAAAAAACTCTCGCTTCACGGTCAAGGTGATGGACAAATTTTTGTTTGTCAGTGTGGTTATCGTGAGAAGATGAGTGCCTTCAAAAAACGGAAAGAACAACACGGTAAACAGACGAAAGCAACGCGACAAGATATGAAGAAGTATTTGCAACCGCAACCAGCACAGCCGAAAAGTAACGCTTTTAGTGCGGCGTTTGCCCAACTTAAAACAGACAAAAAATAAAAAGCGATTTTTAACAAAAATCGTGCAATAAATTTAATCTTGATATGGTATTATTTAAAGATAATACAGAGATAACTGGAGGACGAAGAAATGGCATGTGGATGTGGAACACCGCAAAAAGGCGGAACAGCAATTGTTGATAAAGTACGTTCGAAAGGAATGGCAGATGCCCAAATGCCAGTGGCATATGAGTTAACATGCCAAGAGTGTGCAGGAACATTTACAATGGCGACATACGTGGCATCATGCCCAAATTGTCAAATGGTCTACGGGGTAACGCCGTGTAGTGCTGATAATCACGAGAATATTAAAGCAGCAGCAATTCAATATTAATGATGAAACAGGTTTGGTGACAAACCTGTTTTTTTAGAAAATTCACATAAAATTCAAATTGGATTCAAACACGCTTCAAAAACCTCTGGTATAGTGAAGGAGTGAATAAAATAAATATTAAAGGAGGTTGTCACATGATTGTTTCTTGGATCCAAACGCTTGTACACGAAGAAAATACTATCGTGAATCATAAGCAAACAGATAAACTACAATTTATTGACAAATATTTTGAAGTTGAGGAAAAACGCGAATTACAAATTGGGGAAGTAATTTGCTATGCAATCACGGCTAAGCCGAAACTTGATGGGGATAAAAAAGTGGTAACAAAAGAACTGAGCCAATTATTTGCGACAGCATAATTGTCTGAAAACAGATGAGGAGATTTTAAGATGAAAAATCAAAAACAAACATGGTTACTAGTCGGCTTGTTCCTATTAACAAGTACATTATCAATCGTGAGCTATTTAATTTTAACGCAATTTGTGGCTTTCTTATTACAAGTAGCAGCACTCATTCAACAAGGAAATGGTGTGACAGCAACAGATGTCTTTACCGCAACGTGGCAAACGTTTGGGGTAAAGATTCTCTTGCCGCTATTCACATTAGGTGCATGGTATATGCTTGCTGAATTCTTCACAAATACGAACAAAGCAGCAATGAAACAACGAGCTTTCATCTTGAGTGGTGCAACGATTGTTTTCATGGCAATTATGCTTGGTTTAACTTGGGAAACATTTGCTGATTTCCCAATGATTGCCGTTATTTCGGTACCAGCAATCATTGTTGCCATTTTCGCTTCATTGAAAGAAGTGAGCACACCAGAAGAAAAGGGAAGTGCCACAGTGGCAACAGTCACAACTGAAACTGCGGTTGAAACTGACACAACAGTAGGGGAAACAGTATTGCCAGTAGCGTCACGTCAAGGGCGTAAACGCAACAAAAAAACACAGACACACTACCGTCGGTATTTATAAACAGGAAGCAAAACTATCAATTGATAGTTTTGCTTTTTTGTCTGTTTATTAGAAAGGGATCAGATATGGAAGGATTACAATTTTTACAGACACCAATAGGGTGGTTGGCAATTCGCGCGAATGCTACTCATGTGATTGGCATCGATTTTATTGCTGAAACTGAGCTAGAAGTTGAACGACCAACAGGATTAACACAACAAGCAGTGCAACAATTAACTGCGTATTTTCAGGGACAGCGCACAGTTTTTACTTTTGCCTTTACCCAACCTGGGACGCCATTCCAACAATGCGTCTGGCAAGCACTGACACAAATTCCGTATGGCGAAACACGGAGCTATGGTGAGCTTGCACAAATGATTCAAAATCCAAAAGCAGTTCGTGCTGTTGGTGGCGCCAATAATAAAAATAAATTAGCAATTGTTGTACCTTGCCATCGTGTAATTGGTGCAAATGGTCAACTCGTTGGCTATGCGGGTGGATTAGAGCGAAAAGCCTATTTGCTAAATTTAGAACGACGTCAAAGCGAACAGCATAAAGGGAGAAATACATCGGAATCTGAAGATAGTTGACACCATCAGCGATAAGCAGTAAACTATTTTCATTAGTTATCTAAGTATAAGGAGCTGGTATTGTGAAAAAACGTGATCAATTTCACGATTTGAGTTTGAGCTATCATCGAATCACGCGCTTAAATTTACAACATGTACATGCGGCATTAGAACCCATTGGCGTTTTTCCGGGACAACCACCAATTTTATTTCTCCTTTCGGGTGAACCAGGGCTGACACAAAAACAAATTGGTGAAGCGATTTTTGTTCGTGCAGCCACGTTAACAAGTTTGCTACAGCGGATGGAAAAAAGTGAGTTGATTGTTCGGGAGCAAGATGTCCATGATCACCGAAAAATGCGGGTTTTTTTAACGGAAAAAGGCCACCAGAAGACAGGTGAAACGCGCGAAATGTTGGCTGATTTTGAGCAGAAAATGTTTGTTGATTTTAGTGACACTGAATTGATACTCTTTGAAGCTTTACTTGAAAAAATCGAGCGGAATTTACGTCCGCAAACAGAATAGGAGTTAAGAAAATGTTCAAGGTATTACGTTATTTAAAACCCTACTGGCTGATTATTGTCTTGATTTTTTTCCTGACATTTGCAAATGCAATTAGCCAATTACTACTCCCAAATTTAATGTCGAATATCGTTGATGTCGGGATTGTGCAAGGCGATGTGAATTATATTTTCCGTTCCGGATTTATCATGTTACTAATTGCTATTTTCGGGACAACGTGTACGGTGATTGCAGCTTGGAATGCTTCCAAACTTTCATCTCGGCTCGCAACGATTTTACGTGAAAAAGTCTTTCATAAAGTTGAGAGTTTTTCTTTGCAAGAGTTCAATCAATTCGGTACAGCGTCATTAATCACGCGCACGACGAATGATATCACTCAAATTCAACAAGTGGTCTTGATGATGCTACGCATGATGTTGATGGCACCAATGATGATGATTGGTGGAATTATTATGGCGATTGCTCAAGATGCCCGAATGGCCCTCGTCTTGATTGTAATTTTACCACTTGTGTTACTCACAATTACAATTATTGGGTGGCTTGGGCTCCCACTCTTTAAGTCAATTCAAAAAAAGCTTGATCAAGTTAATCTTGTTTTCCGAGAAAATTTAACTGGTGTTCGGGTCATTCGCGCCTTTAATCGCCAAAAACATGAGCAAAAACGTTTTGCAGCTGCCAATCGTGATTTAACCCAAACATCAATTCAAGCGAATCAAATCATCGCACTGTTAATGCCGATGTTGTCATTAATCTTAAGTTTAAGTACGATTGCTATTTTATGGTTCGGAGCGCAACGGATTGATGCAAACACATTAGCGGTTGGGGATTTAATGGCGTTTATCCAATATATCAACCAAATTTTATTTGCGGTAACGATGCTTTCAATGGTTTTCTCGATGATTCCTCGAGCATCTGCATCGGCGAATCGGATTTTAGCAATCATTGAAACTGAAAATTCAATTGTAGATGCGCAAACAACGCAACAATTACCACCGCTCGTACAAGGAAGAACACTGCGATTTGAAGGTGTTTCATTTGCATACCCAAAGGCGTTAGATCCGGTGTTAAGTGAAATTAGTTTTGAAGCGAAAGCCGGGGAAGTGACTGCTATTATTGGTGGGACTGGCTCGGGAAAATCAACATTATTAAATTTAATGACACGTTTTTATGATCCAACGCAAGGGCAAATTTTACTTGATGGTGTCGATATTCGGGAACTGGCACAAACCGAGTTACGCGAAGCGATTGGCTATGTTCCGCAAAAAGCGGTCTTGTTTAGTGGAACAGTGAGTGAAAATATCCGCTATGGAAAAGCCACTGCAAGTGATGCTGAGGTGATGCAAGCAGCACAAACAGCGCAAGCCCAAGACTTTATTGAAAAGATGAAGGGTGGGTTTGAGGCAGCGATTGCCCAAGGTGGAAGTAATGTTTCAGGTGGTCAAAAACAACGCTTGGCAATTGCGCGAGCACTCGTTCGGCAAGCCGGTGTGTATCTATTCGATGATAGTTTTTCCGCGCTTGACTTTAAGACTGATGCCAAATTGCGTCAAGCTTTAAAGCAGCAAGAACAGCAAGCAACAATGATCCTCGTTGCTCAACGTATTTCGACAATTAAAGATGCTGATCAAATTTTAGTGCTCGATCAAGGGAAAATTGTTGGTCGTGGGAAACACCATGAGTTATTAGCAACTTGCCCAGTCTATCAAGAAATTGCCGGATCACAATTGTCACAGGAGGAGTTAGCATGAGTGAACAAACAAAAAAACAACCGCAAATGACTCCAGGAGGACCAATGGGTCGCGGGGCAATTGCGATGGGAACCGATAAAGCCAAAGATTTAAAAGGGACAACGAAACGCTTGTTGACCTACTTTAAACCACATACAGTGGGACTAGTCTTAGTTTTGCTTGCAGCAATTTTAAGTACAGTCTTTATGATTATTAGTCCAAAAATTTTGGGTGATGCCACAACGATTTTATTTGATGGTTCGTTACAGATTATGCAAGGAGTTCCTGATGCCGGCGTGGATATGCCAGCGCTGATTCGTTTACTAATCTGGTTGCTTGGTTTTTATGTTTTTAGTGCCATTTTTGCCTACCTCCAACAATTTTGGATGGCACGGATTGCCCAAGATACGGTCTATGACATGCGCGAGGCAATTAATACGAAAATTGCCAAATTACCACTTAATTATTTTGATACGCATACAAATGGTGAAATTTTAAGCCGTATTACAAACGATATTGAGACCGTAAGTACAACGTTACAACAAACATTAACGCAATTACTAGCTTCGTTAATTACGATTGTTGGTGTGATTGCAATGATGTTCACGATTAACTGGTTACTGACATTAGTCAGTGTGGGAACGATGATTCTTGGCCTCTTTGTTGTCCGACCGATTATTTTACGAGCACAAAAATTCTTTATTGTGCAACAACGCTCGCTTGGACAATTAAATGGTCATATTGAAGAAATGTATACTGGTCATAATATCGTTAAAGCCTTTAATCAGGAGGCACAAGCAATCGAAAAATTTGATGCGATTAATACAACATTGTATGAATCAGGTTGGAAATCACAATTTATTTCAGGGATTTTGATGCCACTACTCAACTTTGTTGGAAATATTGGCTATGTCTTGATTACTTTGATCGGGGGAATCCTTGTGATTCAACAAACGATTCAAATTGGTGATATTCAAGCATTTATCCAATATTCACGCCAGTTAACACAACCGATTAACCAAATTGCCAATATTACGAATATTTTTCAATCGACATTAGCTGCTGCAGAACGTGTTTTTGAACTGCTTGATGAGGTTGAAGAGCAAAATAGTGAACAACCAGTGGCGACATTGCAAGATGTGCATGGTGATGTTGCTTTTGAAGCCGTTGATTTTGGCTACTCACCAAATAAATTATTGATGAAACAATTAGATGTTGCTGTTACAGCTGGTCAAAAAGTGGCAATTGTTGGTCCAACTGGTGCCGGAAAAACGACACTTGTTAATTTACTCCTCCGTTTTTACGAATTAAATGGCGGTGCGATTACGATTGATGGGGTGAATATTGCGGATGTTACGCGAGAAAACTTACGCCAAACATTTGGTATGGTATTACAAGATACATGGCTATTTACGGGGACAATCTATGAGAATCTTGCGTATGGTCAAGAAGGTGCAAGTACTGCTGAAATTATGCAAGCTGCGAAATCAGCACATGTTGATGAATTCGTGCGGACGTTACCAGAAGGGTACGAGACAATCTTGAATGAAGATGCGACAAATATTTCCCAAGGACAAAAACAGCTTTTGACAATTGCACGTGCATTGCTAGCTGATCCTAAAATTTTGATTTTGGATGAAGCAACAAGTAGTGTTGATACACGGACAGAAGTTTTGATTCAAAAAGCAATGGAACTATTGATGCAAAACCGGACAAGTTTCGTGATTGCCCATCGGCTTTCGACAATCAAAGATGCGGATTTAATTTTAGTGATGAATCAAGGATCAGTGATTGAGAGTGGGAATCATGAACAATTATTAGCTGCTCAAGGGATGTATGCGGATTTGTATAACAGTCAATTTGCTCAATAAATAGAAAAAAACGAGAAAAGTGAATTTTCTCGTTTTTTTATTTGCATTTCAAACCAATATATCGTATACTAATGAAGAAATCTTTTGAGAGAGGTGTATGAATTATGAAAACAACTGCCAATACAAACAGTCAAAACGTACAATTACATACAGCTCATTTTTATTTTTATTGGAAGCAGTAGGGTTTAGGTCAGAATTATGGCTCAAATCCTTTTCGTGCATGCTGAAGGGATTTGAGCTTCCAAATATACTAGGGGAAGAATCAGAAGCACTTGAGCATTAGCGAGAGGCTTCTGATTTTTTTTGTAACCAAAAGATTATTAACAGAGGAGGAAAAGAAAATGAGTGGATTAAAAAAACAATTTGGATTTTGGACAGCTGTATCGATGGTTGTCGGAATGGTGATTGGTTCGGGAATCTTTTTCCAGGCTCAAGGGACATTAGCTGTCACACAATCGCCAGTTTTATCAATTTTAGCTTGGACAATCGGGGGGATTATTACGATTGCCGCAGGGATGACTGTTTCTGAGCTAGCAGCAGCAATTCCGAAAACAGGGGGAATTGTCGAATATTTACGTATCGCCTTCGGTGATTTAATGAGTGGAACCTGTGGATGGATGTTGAGTACAATTTTCTTCCCCGCAGTTATTGGGGTGTTCTCAATCGTCTTTTCAGAAACATTTGTGGCATTTTTCCAATTGCCAGCAACAGTACTCGGAGTGTCAACGCAACTCATCGTTTCGGTTGTGTTAATTGTTGGTGTTGGTGGAATTAACATGATTAGTGCCAAGTTTGGTTCACGAACACAAGTTGTCACAACAATTGGAAAACTCGTTCCAATCGCTTTAATTATTATTATGGGACTCTTCTTCGGTGAAAGTAATGCGGTTGCTGTTGGGTTCAGTAACTTAACATTGAATATTCCTGAGGGGACATCATTTGCTGTTATTGGGATTACTTTAGGAACAGCAATCGGAAAGGCATTCTTTGCCTATGCTGGTTGGTTTGATGTTGGAGCCATTGCAGGGGAAATGAAAAATCCAGGGCGCGATTTACCACGAGCAATTATCTTTGGTTTATTAGCTATCACAATTATTTATACATTAGTAAATATTGCATATTTAACAACATTTGATATGGATGGTGTCTTAAATTCATCGACAATCGCTGCCGATACACTCGGTGTTTACTTTGGTGAATTTGGGGGAATCCTTGCTAGCATTGGCGTACTGGTTTCAATTTTAGGTGCGTTAAATGGTGTTTTAATGGCTGGGAGTCGTGTTGCCTATCAACTTGGAACGGAGTACCGTTTACCATTCAGTCGCTTATTGCAAAAACTATCACCAGAGGCGAAAACGCCGATCGGAGGAATTATTTGGATGGGTCTCATTGCGATTTTATGGTCGTTGACAGGTCAATTTGGTTTCTTAGCTGATGTTGGTGTCTTTGGAAGCTGGATTTTCTATGTATTCTCATTTATTGGTGTAATTGTGTTACGGAAAACTCATCCACATTTAGTGCGTCCATACAAAGTGCCATTATATCCATTCTTACCGATTGTTGCGATTCTTGGTGGGTTATACTTCTTAGTATCATCATTAATTTCAAGTACACAAACCTCATTATTCGCTTTAGTGATGGTTTTAATTGGTATTCCCGTTTACTACGGATTGCGGTATTTCTACCGTGAAGAATTAGCTAACATTGAAGTTGATGCTTAAAAAAACGCACAGTCTTGAGAGACTGTGCGTTTTTTGCTTAAATTTGACGTTTTTGTTTGAGTTTTGGGAGTAATTTCTCTAAATTGAGCGTTGATTCGACGTGCCAAGTTGATTTGTCAGTGGCATCAAATTGTTCTAAAAAGTCGATTACTTCTTTTGTGACTAAAGTTGGTGTTGAAGCACCCGATGTGACAGCAACGGTTGTGACTTTCGGATCGCGTAACCAATCAAGGTCGATGTCAGTCACATTTGCAATCCGATACGCCGGCGTATCCGCTAATTCAATTGCCACTTGTGCTAAGCGGTTACTATTATTACTTTTCGGATCACCAACGACAATGACGAGATCAGCTTGTTTTGCTTGTTGCGCAACGGCCTCTTGGCGAACTTGTGTCGCATTACAAATTTCGCGATGAAATTGTGCCGTCGGAAACCGTTCTTGAATGAACGTTGCTAGTTTACTGACATCCCATAAACTCATTGTTGTTTGATTGGTAATCATAATTTTATCGGTCGCAATTACTAAATCAGCAATATCAGCCGCTGTTTCAACGAGGTGGACATGCTCTGGGGCAACACCAACAGCGCCTTCTGGTTCAGGGTGATTTTTTTTGCCGATATAGATAATTTCAAAGCCTTGTGCTGCAAAATCACGAATAAATTCATGTGTTTTTGTGACATCAATACAAGTGGCATCAATTGTATGTAATCCCTTAGCAGCCGCTTTAGTTTTCACTTCCGGACTGACACCATGCGCAGTGAAAATGATAGTTCCGTGATCAATGGTATCTAATAAATCAAGCCGTGTTTTGGCAGCATCATCGAGTGTAATCACACCGAGGCCTTCCAATGCTTCTGATAAGTGACGATTATGAACAATCTGGCCAAGAATGTAGATTGGTCGTGGTGTTTGCTCGGCGTGGGCAACTTGAACGACTAAATTCAAAGATGAGACAACACCGTGGCAGTAACCACGAGGATTAATTTTTAAGACTTGCATATAGGACGCACCTTTCAAATAGAATTGTGTCTTTATTATAGCTTTTTTCGATTTCGCTGTCTGCTCTTTTGAAAATTCATCATAAAAACCTAATCATTCATAGGAATATCCTTGAAAAGCAACGCATTTTCGGCTATGATAGAAAAGTTATCATGTTGATACTTGCATCGAGTGTGTAAGTGCTACAACTATGATTGAGAATGAACGAGGTGAAATTGAATGGCAATGCAAACAAAGTATGCTGATTATAATTTTAAAAAAGATGTCAAAAAGGCAATTGACAAACTTGGATTTGTGACTCCAACACCAATCCAACATGAAGTGTTTCCAGCAGCACTCAAAGGTGAAAATGTGATCGGGCAAGCACCAACAGGAACAGGAAAAACGCATGCGTTTTTAATTCCAATTTTTGAAAAATTAGATGTGACACGTGATGAAGTTCAAGCAGTTATTATTGCACCAACACGTGAGTTAGCAGAACAAATTACCCTCCGTGCGCGAGAATTAGCACGGTTTAGTCACCAAGATGTCCGAATTTTATTGGCAATTGGTGGAACGGATCGCGACCGTTTAGTTAATAAGTTAAAAGGGCAAGAAGGCCAAGAAAACTTACAACCACAATTAGTGATTGGGACACCAGGACGAATCCAAGATATTGTTGTCAAAGAAAAAGTTTTAAAAATTTATACAGCACAGACAATGGTTGTTGATGAAGTTGATATGATTTTTGATACAGGATTCTTAGAAGCCGTTGATGAGCTTGCGAGCATTTGTGTGAATGCACAATTACTTGTTTTTTCAGCAACAATTCCAGCGCAATTGAGTGATTTTATTCAAAAATATTTATCAGGTGCCAAAAGTTTCCGCATTAGTCCGAAACAAGCAACACCAATTAAAATTGAACATGTGCTTGTCCCAGTTCGTCGGAAAGAACGTTCAGCAATTTTAGTCGATGTACTTGCCAATATTAACCCATACTTAGCGATGGTATTTGCGAATACCCGTAAAAGTGCCAATGAAGTTGCGATCTTCTTACGTGAACAAGGGTACAAAGTTGGTGAACTACACGGTGACTTAAATCCACGTGAACGTCGACAAATGTTACGTCGTGTGCGTAATTTAGAATTCCAATACGTTGTCGCATCAGATATTGCTGCCCGTGGAATTGATATCGATGGTGTGAGCCATGTCATTAATTATGAAGTGCCAAAAGACTTAGATTTCTATATCCACCGCTCAGGTCGAACTGCTCGTGTCGATAACCAAGGAATCGTGTATACACTCGTTGAACCGGCAGAAGAGCCACTTGTGCAAAAACTACGCGATCGTGGTGTTGAGTTTACGTACCAAGAAGTGAATACTAATGGTGAATGGAAAGTGCTTAGTCGTCAACGTCGTGAATCACGTGGATTGACAGCGAAAAACGAAAAAGAAGTTAAGGCACAAAATCTTGCAGCACCGAAAACAAAAAGTAAAAAGGTAAAACCAGGTTATAAAGCGAAACGGAAACGTTTGGCTGACGAAGCTTTAAAGAAAGCACGTCGCCAAGAAGCACGCCAAAGCGGACGTCAAGAACGTAAAGCGAAAGCAAAAGCCAATAAAGGTTTATACTAAACAAACAAAAGAAGTGATGATCAGAGCGGTCATCACTTTTTTGCATTTTTCACATCTTTTGAGAAGAGATATGGTAAAATAAGAAGACGATGACAACGAAAAGGAGAATACAACAATGATTAAATTAGGTTCACACGTTTCGATGAACGGCAAAAAAATGTTTGTCGGTTCAGTCGAGGAAACACTTAGCTATGGAGCAAACGCGATGATGTTATATACAGGAGCGCCACAAAATACGCGACGGAAGCCAGTCAGCGAGCTAAATATTGAAGCAGGGCAAGCTTTGATGGCCCAACACGGCCTTTTAATGGATGATGTCGTTGTGCACGCCCCATATATTATTAATTTAGCCAATACAGTTAAACCAGAAACATATGAATTAGCGACGATGTTTTTACGCCAAGAAATCGAACGTGCAGCAGCATTGGGAGCAAAACAGATTGTTTTACACCCTGGTGCCCATGTTGGTGCCGGTGTGGATGCGGGAATTGCCTCAATTATCCAAGGGCTCAATGAAGTTCTTGATCCCAAATTTGATGTCAAAATTGCTTTGGAAACGATGGCTGGTAAAGGAACGGAATGTGGCCGGAATTTCGAAGAGTTAGCCCAGATTATTGCTGGTGTGACGCATAATGAACTCTTAACTGTCTGCTTTGATACATGCCATACAAATGATGCTGGGTATGATATCGTGCATGATTTTGATGGTGTTTTAGCTGATTTTGACCGAATCATTGGTAAAGAGCGGATTAGTGTGTTGCACATTAATGATAGTAAAAATCCACGTGGAGCACAAAAAGATCGTCATGAAAATATTGGCTTTGGAACTATTGGTTTTGAGGCATTGAACTATATTGTGCATCATCCTAACTTACCAGAAACAGCGCCACGAATTTTAGAAACACCATATGTTCAAATTAATCCGGACGATAAAAAACAAACAGTGGCCCCGTATAAACGTGAAATTGCGATGTTAAGAGCGCAAGTTTTCGATCCTGAAATATTAGAAAAGCTGAAAAAAATATAAAAAAAAGTTAGATAAACGCAAGGAAAAAGAATGTAATCGCTTTACGTTTAAAATGAAGTGATGAGTTTATAAATCTTTGAGTATATTGCTTTTCACGTGCAAATCGTTATGCTACAATTAGCTTGAATTTGATAACCAAAAAGAACGGAGTGTTTTTATGTCAACGAAAAAAAATGTTCGCCGCGTAGTATTAGTCGGAACAGGATTTGTAGGAATGAGCTTTGCTTATTCACTTTTAAACCAAGGTGGAGCAGAGGAACTAGTTTTAGTCGATCTTGACAAAAACAAAGCAGAAGGAGAAGCAATGGACTTAAACCACGGTTTAGCATTCGCTCCTCGTAAAATGCGTATTTGGGCTGGAGATTACAGCGACTGTGGAGATGCAGATATCGTTGTGATTACTGCTGGAGCTGCACAAGCACCAGGAGAAACACGTTTAGATTTATGTGCAAAAAACACGAAAATTATGCGTTCAATCGTTGAACAAATCATGGCTTCAGGATTTGATGGAATCTTCGTTGTTGCATCAAACCCAGTTGATATCATGACGTATGTAACACAAAAAGTATCAGGATTACCAGCATCACGAGTTATCGGATCAGGAACAACATTAGATACAGCACGTTTACGCTTCATGATTGGAGATCACTTAAATGTCGATCCACGTAACGTTCACGGATACATCATGGCAGAACATGGTGATTCATCATTCGTACCTTGGACACACACATATGTGGGAACAAAACCAATTCTTGAAATCGTTGATGAGCGTGAAGATTTAGATTTAGGGCAATTACAAACAATCTATGAAAACGTACGTGACGCTGCGTATGCAATCATCGAACGTAAAAAAGCAACATACTACGGAATTGGAATGGCATTAACACGTGTTGTTCGTGCAATCTTAAATGATGAGCATTCAATTTTAACAGTATCAGCATTACTTGAAGGGCAATATGGATGTGAAGGTGCTTACATCGGAACTCCAGCCGTTATTACACGTGACGGAATTCAAGAAGTTGTTGAGTTAGATTTAAATGCTGTTGACCAAGCGAAAATGACAAAATCATTTACGACATTGAAAGCAACAATTGAAGCTTCAACTGATCCATATTTAGACTAAGAAAAAGCTCTTCGGAGCTTTTTTTCTTGCAATTTTTGAAAGCGGTTGATTTTCGAGAGTTTTAAAGGCAAAAAATGTGAATATCACTTGTCAAAAAGCGAGAGAGACCGTATTATTAATAAGGAGTTAATTAAAACTTTTTTACGAAAAGCAGATTTTGGAGGTTGTAAAGATGAAGAAGATTATTGGAATTGATTTAGGTGGAACGACGGCGAAACTCGCCATTTTATCATACGAAGGTCAAATCGAAACAAAGTGGGAAGTACCAACATCAACAGAAGATAATGGTGCCTATATTTTACCGAATTTACAAGCATCGATTGAAGCAAAATTAGCTGAGCTTCAATTGACGAAAGCAGATATTCATGCGATTGGAATGGGTGTGCCAGCACCAGTTAAGCCAAATGGTGAAATGTCAATGGCCGCAAACCTTGGTGGCTTCGGTGGTTTTAACGTTGCCGAAAGTTTCAGCACGATGATGGAACTTCCAGTTATCTTGGATAATGATGCTAATATTGCAGCCCTTGGTGAAATGTGGCAAGGTGGTGCGAAAGGTGCGCAAAATGTCGTGATGATTACGCTTGGAACAGGTGTTGGTGGTGGTGTCATCGCTGATGGTGGTATTATCCGTGGTTTCTCAGGAGCCGGTGGTGAGATTGGGCACATGCCTGTTGTCTGTGAAGAAGCATATACATTTGCTTGTGGCTGTGGGAAAAAAGGGTGTTTAGAGACCGTTTCTTCAGCGACAGGAATTGTGCGAGTAGCAAAACAAATGCTCACAACGCATAGTGCACCAACAACATTAGCTGATGTGCAACCACTGACGGCAAAAGCTGTCTTTGATGCGGCGAAAAATCATGATGTTTTAGCGCTACAAGTTGTTGACTATTTTGCACAGACACTCGCAAAAGCAATGGGAACTTTATCAGCAGTGACAAATCCGGAAGTGTTTGTCATCGGTGGTGGTGTCAGCAAAGCCGGAGCAATTATTATTGATACAGTTGCAAAATATTATTATGAGAGTGTGTTTGCGGCTGCAACGAATGGCGTGAAAATTGAATTAGCGACATTAGGAAATGATGCAGGTGTAATCGGGGCTGCCTACCACGCACACACGTATCAAGCGTAATGAATCAATATCTTACACTAACAGAACCGACAATGGGGGAGAATACGTATGTGATTATCAATGATCAACGCCAAGCAGTCATCGTTGATCCTGGTGTTACATTACAACGTCTCCAGCAAGCCGTGCAGAGTAATGCTGCGACACCAGTAGCAATTATCCTCACACATGGCCACTATGATCATCTTGCGAATGTTGATGCGATTGCTCAACACTACCAAATTCCAGCCTATATTCATGCGAAGGATGCTAACTGTTTTGTGAATCCACGAGCGAATTTGGGAAATATCACGTTAACAACGATTCCCGAACGTTTTAAGGGGAGTGAAGGAATTTTGGAAATTGCGGATTTTGCAGTGGCGTTCTGGCATAGCCCAGGGCACTCGCCAGGTTCAACGGTTTTTCAAATTGATGAAGAACCAGTGATGGTGAGTGGCGATGTCTTGTTCAATGGTTCGATCGGGCGCTTTGATTTCCCAACGAGCAATGAAGAACAGCATCGAGCGAGCTTACAACGTCTTTTCGCAACATTTGCGGATCAAGTCAAAGTTTTACCAGGACACGGAATGCCAACGACAATTGCACAGGAGCGGCAACATAATCCATTTAAGGATTGGTTTTAATGGTTCGCCAACGTGCCTGGGTCAAACTGCAGCCGAATTTAGCAGCGATTGAGGTTACCGTACTGGCACAAACACCAACAGGCTATACAATTCAATTGAAGTCGGGAATGAAAACGGTGATTCAAAGCTCGCAACTCGTGCGGTTGATTGAAGCGCCACAGCCACGGCAAGTCAAGGTCAGTTACCAGAAGGAACATTTAGCCCAAGCCAATACGACGGTGTTGGATTTACATGGTAAAACCGTGATTGAAGCTGAAATCGCGATTGATGGTTTCTTGAGAAATCAAAAACGCGGCAGTCAAGTAGCAATCGTTTTCGGCAAGGGTACAGGTGCGCTCAAGCAAGCTTTGACTCCTTATCTTAAAAAGCATCGCCATGTGCAAAAGCTATATACAGATCATTTGCGGGCGGCGTTTGAAATTGTCGTTAAATAAATTCGCAAAATGATGTAAAAAGAGTGACACAATTGAGCGAGAGTGCTATAATCTATTTAGCGAAAGCATCTTCTGGTGTGTACGTGAGTTGTTTAAAAACCTAACAGTTTTTATATGGGAAATTGGAGTCTTCATCTGGTGTTGAATGCTTATGACTTACCCGTTGTTCGCGACGGGAAGCGTAAGAATCCTAAAGGTCGAAGCAGATTACCCACCTGCTAGGAGCAGGCTTTTTAAGAGACCACGGCACTTCCGGTATTAAGACGACCATGCGTATGTATGGTTGTCTTATTTTTTTGAACAAGAAAGGAATGAGAAAATGTTAAATCAGTTTTCACGTTTAGAATTAGCAATTGGTGCAGAAGGACTTGAATTATTACAAGAAGCAACGGTTGCCATTGTTGGAATTGGCGGGGTCGGTGCACAAGCTGTTGATGCCTTAGCGCGAAGCGGGGTTGGCAAAATCATTTTAATTGATAAAGATAATGTCGATATTACGAATATTAATCGGCAATTACATGCAACCTTAGATACAGTGGGTCAATCAAAAGTCACGTTGATGGAACAACGGATTGCAAGTATTAATCCTGACTGTGAAGTTATCACGTACCATATGTTCTTAGAAGAAGAAACAAAAGCGTTACTCTTCCAACATGATCTTGATTTCGTCATTGATGCCTGTGATACGGTTTCCGCAAAATTGTTGATTATTAAAGAGTGTTTAGCACGGGGAATTCGTTTTATTAGCTCGATGGGAGCAGCAAATAAAATGGATCCAACTCGTTTTCAGATTGCGGATATCACAAAGACAACGTATGATCCGTTAGCGAAAGTGATTCGGACAAAATTACGTAAAGAACGCATTCGTGGTAAAGTTCCCGTTGTCTTTTCAACGGAAAGTCCGATTGTGCCACGTAAGGATGTCAATGAAGTCGTTGGGAACCAAGACGCGAAAATTCGCAAGGCGAAAATGCCACCAGCATCAAATGCCTTTGTCCCAACAGTTGCCGGACTAATTTGTGCGAGTTATGTTGTCAATACTCTCGTTGCCGATGTAGCGATACAAACCGTCGAAAAATAGTGAACAAGTGGTCTTTTCTGAAAGGAAAAGGCCGCTTTTTTGTTGGGCTAATAGCCGATGCTGCTAGCGAAAAATGATTTTATCAAGAAAAGTTCCTCTTCACCGAGAAAAAAATTGTTATCATTAGAAAAAAGTGATAAAATTAAAAGTGAAAAATAATAAGGAGGGGCATATTTTGGTTGATAAAATTTTA
>JTLC01000054.1:24296-56361 GCA_000798955.1 Firmicutes bacterium ZOR0006
TATTTCAAACGAATCAATTTTATCCAGAACAAATCGATAAAATTTACCAACATTTAATCACACGTACACCAGGAAAAATTCAGCTTTTTCCGGATATGATCGAGTTCCGCCATCGTTTTGAGCAACAAATTCATCGGCAAATTCAGCAGGAGCAAAATCAAGCGCTTGCTGATTTGAATGCCCAAAAACAAGCACTAGGGGTAAGTGCCTACACACAACAATGGGAAAAAATTGAAGCACAGGCAAGTAAGAAACGTGATGAAGCGAAACGAGAATTAACACGTGCTGTTGAAAAAATTGAAAAGCAACAAAAAGCGTTAGCGATGTTACACCGCGAATGTATCGCACAGTCAAAAGAAACAGGACGCTATGAACTAAAAATCGGGTATCCGTTTATCAAGGGGAAATTTTTAGATGAAACGCTCGTGCACGCACCACTGTTTTTATTTTCAGCAGTTTTAGAGCGTGGAGCCAACAATACCTGGTACCTTCGCCTTGATGGACAATCACCAATTATCAATCGGGTCTTTTTGTTAGCTGTTCAAAAGTATAATCAAACACCTATTGCCCTTGATGTCATTGAAAAATTTTCTGTTGGAAAGATTGATTTAACAAGTGAACACCTTTATCGGCAATTACTGCGCCAATTTAGCCTGCACATTGATTGGCAATCATTACCACTACAACCATTTCCAGAACCGATGCAATTGGATCAAGAATTAAAAGCGACGGTGATTGGGAGTTTTAAAATTGAGCACCACCTTGTAGTCGGTAATTTTCCAATCGCTAACTCACTGTATCATGATTATGAAAAGTTGCAACAAGTGCCCCAATTACCAAAAACAATTGAGCATTTATTTGCACCAGCACAATCACACCCCCAAGTCACACAATTATTACCAGTGGACCAACAGTACTTTTTGACTGCACTAGACGAGAGTCAAGAACAGGCAATTGCATTAACACAACAACAACCCTATTCTGTGATTTACGGACCACCGGGTACAGGAAAATCACAGACGATTGCGAATTTAATAGGGCAATCGCTCGCTAAAAATAAACGGGTTCTCGTGGTTTCACATAAAAAAGCCGCGCTCGATGTGATTTATAACCGGATTCCGAAACTACAAGAGCAAGCCGTCTTGTTACATCAACCAACGGCACAAGCCGAACAATTTTTTCAAAAAACAACAACTATGTTAGAAACGAAAGAAGCCGCACCGGGAATCGTAGAACAACTCAATCACAAATTGAACGAATATAATCAACAACTCCAAAAAATTCTGGCGGCTTTTGACGATGTTGCCCAATTTTTGCAGCAGCACCATGTCATTGGCTTAACAGTGCAAGAAATGTATACGCAATCGATACCAATTCAAATGCGTCGTGATCCACGCTATGATTTGATGCGTTTTTGGCAAAGCCCACAAACAATTGAAGCGTTAGATTTTCCAACAAGTGTGCAGTTACAAACGAAGCTGCAACAATATCAAATGATCGGGAAAGCGCATCAAGTTCAACAGATGAAGGCGAATCCGTATGTCACGCTATTTGCGAAACTTTCAAATCATGAACAAGTCCAATTAGAACGCCAATTTCAACAGACACTCCACTTCTTTAATGGCGAGCAAAAAAGTTGGCAAGCAAAGCAGCAGGTCAGTGATCCGGCATGGAACTTGAAATACTGGTCACAAATTGTCCATATCAGTCATAATTTAGCTGAATTTAGTGCACAATTAGCGGTACAAAAACAAACATTGACGCATGATTTTAGCCAGTTCTATGAGCAACTGCAGTGTTTGGAAACTGTCATTCCCCAAGCGTTTTGGCAAAACTTTACTACCGCACTAGAAAAAGGGAATTATGATCAGCTCGCGATTTATTTGCAACAAGTTGATGAAGCGTTAGAATTACTAGCAAAATATGAACAACTCGATGCTGAATTGCAAAAGTTAACACAAGAAGAATTACAATTGATTGAACAGCTCTTTGTCGTATTTGAAACGAAAGAAAAAGTTGAATCCTTTGTCCAAAGTTTACCGGAATTGTTAATTTTACAAAATATTCGTCAAGCAGAAACACAAACGTCAGCATTAGTTGCTATGGAGCAGTTCAAAAATTTCCAAAATCAAGCACAACACGTCCTTCAACAAAAATTTAGCGCTGTTCAGGAGTATCTCCGCTCGAAACATCAAGCAGAAATGGTCCGCTGTTGGCAGAAGCAACCACATGAATTGGAAGCATTGTATCACCAAGTGACGAAAAAACGGCAAATAACAACGATTCGTGAAAGTATCCACCAATACGCACAGGCTTATTTCACCCTCTTTCCATGTTGGTTAGCGAGTCCGGAAACGATTGCTGATATTTTCCCGCTAACAACAGATTTATTCGATATTGTTATTTTTGATGAAGCATCACAATTAGCAGTCGAACAGACGATTCCTGTCTTTTATCGTGGGAAGCAAGTCGTGATTGTCGGTGATGATCAACAGTTAAAACCACCACAAATGTTCACATTGAAATTTGATGATGATATGGCTGAAGCGGAAACAGATGTCAGTTATCAAGCAGAAAGTATCCTTGATCTCGCAAAATTAAAATATCCAAGCGTGAAGTTGAACTATCACTATCGTTCACAAGCCAGTGAATTGATTGCGTTCTCAAATGCTGCCTTTTATGAAAATGATTTGATGGTGACAACCGATGTGATTCAACAACGAAGTGCTAAACGGGCACCAATTGAGCGGTTTAAAGTGAATGGTATTTGGCGGGAACAAACTAATATTATTGAAGCCTACCAAATCGTCGCACTCGTTGTAGAAGTCTTTAAACAAAAACGGCGTGAAGATACTGTTGGTGTCATTACGTTTAACTCGAAGCAAAAGGACTTAATTTTAGATTTGCTTGAGCAATATACCCAAGAAGATACTGTTTTTGCGAAACAATATTTCCTTGAGCAAGAACGATTTGTTGATGGTGAAGATGTCAGCTTCTTCGTCAAAAATATTGAGAATGTCCAAGGGGATGAACGAGATATTATTCTCTTTTCAAGTGCCTATGCGCCAAACTCACAAGGGAAAATGAGTATGAATTTTGGTTCACTCTCACAAGAAGGCGGAGAAAATCGCCTCAATGTTGCGATTACACGAGCACGAAAGAAAATCTATCTTGTGACGTCAATTGAACCAGAAGAGCTCGATGTGGAACAAACAAAGTTTGCCGGTGCGAAATTATTAAAAGCTTACTTAACGTATGCACGCGCCGTTTCAACAGGAAACACATTGGAAAAAGAACTTGTCTTGCGCCAATTACAACATCAACGCCCTCAAATAGAGACGACACAAGCATCAGAGTTTGCTCGGCAATTAGCCCTCAACTTAGAAATGCGTGGCTATCAAGTCAAACAAAATTTAGGGACAAAGATGTACCAGTTAGATTTAGCAATCTATGATCCACAAAAAGAGCGATATGTGTTGGGTATCGAGTGTGATACCCCGCTCAATCAAGCGAAGACCGCTAAGCACCGCGATTTAGTCAAACAAAGCGTGTTAGCTAGCTTTGGCTGGAAAACAATGCGCGTTTGGAGTCGTGATTGGTGGCTCGATAAGGAGAAGGTCTTGCAAACAATCGAACAACGATTAGCTGATTTAGAAATGGAGCGTGAGTTAGCAGATGAGTAACCAAATGTATGAAAAATTACAAACAAGTTGGCCAATGCTGATTGGTGGTAAATCAACAAAATTTCGCCAAGAATTACTCGGGATTTACGAGCAAGAACAACAACAACACAACGAATTGCAGCAACAACAACGGGATGAAATCACCGAATTGGAGTCGCAAAATCGGGAACTGCAAGCTGAAATTGCGAAATTACAACAAGATATTGCTGCGCAACAAGAAGCACATCAACGCGAATACACGAACTTACACGAGCAAGTCTTGCAAAAAATTCGCTTAATGGAAGAGCAAGCGGAACTTTATTTCGTAAAAAATGCGGAAAATGAAGTAAAGTAGCTGAATTTTCTCGCTAAATAGCGTAAAATAAAGAAGGAAAAAATATGGATGATATTAAAGGAGAAACCCAATGAGTAAAACATTAATTTTCGGACACAAAAACCCAGATACGGATTCAATCACGTCAAGCTTAGTCATGGCTGACTTACAAACAAAGTTAGGACACGATGTGGAAGCAGTACGTTTAGGGGAATTTGGTAAAGAAACACAATATATCTTAGATCATTTCCAATTAGAAGCACCACGCTTAATTGAAAACCTTGATGGTGTTGAATCAGTTATGCTTGTTGACCACAATGAGTTTGGGCAAAGTGCTGATGGCATCGAAAACGTTCGCATCTTAGCAGTTGTCGATCACCACCGTATGGCAAACTTCCAAACAAGTGAACCATTACTGTACCGTGCAGAGCCAGTAGGATGTACAGGAACAATTTTATATAAACTTTACCGTGAAAATAACATTGAAATCACGCCAACAATCGCTGGATTAATGGCAAGTGCAATCGTTTCAGATACATTATTATTTAAATCACCAACTTGTACACCACAAGACGAAGCAGCAGCGAAAGAGTTAGCAGCAATCGCCAACTTAGACTTAGCGGTTTACGGATTAGAGATGTTAAAAGCGGGAACCGATTTAAGTGACTATTCAGCTGAGCAGTTATTATCAATCGATGCGAAACCATTCGAAATGAACGGCATCACAATGGAAATTGCGCAAGTGAACACAGCGAGCATCCCAGAAATGATGGAACGCCAAGCAGAAATTGAAGCAGCAATGGCAACAATTATCGCTGATCGTAACCTTGATTTATTCTTCTTAGCAATTACTGACATCATCAACAGCAACTCACAAGTTATTGCACTCGGAACAGCAACAGGACTCGTAGAAAAAGCCTACGAAGTGACGTTAGAAAACAATACCGTGTTACTACCAGGAGTCGTATCACGTAAAAAACAAATCGTCCCAGTATTACAAAACAACGCCTAAGTGCTGACACCGGTGCCAAACTCGAGTAATCAAGTTGGCAGCGAGGCGAAATAAAAAATAAACCCACCAAAATAGCAAGCTGAGATTGCGCAATTTTGGTGGGTGTTTTTTTGAGCCTTGCAGGTGGAAGCATGTTATAACGACTAAGTGTTTGACCGTGGTCTTGCATGAAAAGCATCAAAGGCAAGAGCGGATGCGGTAGGCAAATAAATTTTGGAGCGGTACTTTTCAAGAGAGTATCGCTCAAAATGTTTTGCGAGCATTCGCAACGGGAGACACGTTATGCCTAAGTGCTGAGTACGTTTTTACAAACAAAGTATCCAAGGTAAAATCACTTTCGATATGCCAGAAAATCTTCAGCAATTGACAAAGAAATTCAAATTGATGAAGATATCTGGCGAGGAAGTGAAGTGCGAAGCATGTTAAAACGCCTAAGTGCTGACACCGGTGCCAAACTCGAGTAATCAAGTTGGCAGCGAGGCGAAATAAAAAATAAACCCACCAAAATAGCAAGCTGAGATTGCGCAATTTTGGTGGGTGTTTTTTTGAGCCATGCAGGTGGAAGCATGTTATAATGCCTAAGTGTCCGATTGCGTTGCTATTAGCAAAGTTGGCAGCGACTACGTCACTCAAATGATGGTGACGAAAATAAGGAAACGACTGAATTCAAAAAGGATTCAGTCGTTTTTTTAGTTTAGTGGGTGTGTGGTGATTCATAAAGTAATTGACGAAAAAAGTCAATTAGCTGCAATTTTTTACGGCGCTGTCTCTTTTGGTTTATTCATAAATTTAACAATATAACATGAAAATCGACTTTTTCTGACAAAAAAACGGCTTTTTCTTACAAAAAGGTGAAATTGGTTGAAAAATGCAATATAATAAGAATGTTGTGAAAGGCAAATGCTTAGAAATGAGCAGACGCAAAACTATAGGGACTAAGGCAGAATGCTATGTCAGCCAGCTACCTCAAGACGAACGAGGCACAAACAAAAAAGGAGATACTCAGACAGATGAAAAAAACAACAGTTGGCGTTGGTTTAACGGCATGTACACTGGTTATTGCTGGGACAACGGGGATTATTGCCTCAGCGCAGCAATTGCTTGAGCCAATCGTGCTCCAGCAGGAAACATCAACAAACGAAACGCAGCAACAACAGACAGCAACGTACAGTCCAAAAATGGCAGAAGTCAGGCCATTTATGCATTTTGCCGATGTAGCATACAGTGAAGCATTCAAAATGCCACAGACAAACATTGCTACAATTAGCAATAATGCCGGTCATTACAGTAATCGTGTCATCACTGATGCCATTGATAATGATCCAACGACGTATTGGGAAACGAATAAGGCGAATGCGACGGCACCAGTGTGGAACAATGAAGTTGAAGTTACTTTACATGAAGAAGTGACGCTTGATCGCATTGTTTTTGGGGCACGACCAGATCGAAAAGGCTTTGCGACACAATTTGAAATTTACGCTTCAACAACAGACGAAGGAGATGACTATCAACTTGTCGCAACTGGGGGACATGATGCTGTCACTGGCTTTGTCGAAGCAAAATTTGCCCCGACAGCAATGAAACGTGTGAAATTTAAATTTGTCGAATCAACACAAAATTGGGCGACTTTGAGTGAGCTTGGCTTCTATTATGAAGATCAAGTTGCAAATGCGATGGAGCAACTCTTTACCGATAGCAGTAAGAGCCAGTTAAGTCCAGAGTATGCCAATACAGCGGCCTTAACGCAACTCGAAGCTGCCGTTGGCCAACATCCATTGGCAAGCACCTATGCACCAACGCTCGAAGATGCGTGGATTTTATTGAATCACGAGCCACTTGAAGCAACAGAAGCGAAAACTCAAGTGTTTGCGCATTATGCCAATCAAGCCTACACGGATGCCTTTCAATTACCAGCAACAAACATTGCTGGGATCAGCAATAATGCTGGACATTATAGTAATCGCGTTATTACCGATGCAATTGATGGCGATTTGACAACATATTGGGAAACGAACAAAGCGAATACGGCAACTTGGAACAATGAAGTTGAAGTAGCCTTTACAGAACACGTGACACTCAATCGGATTGTCCTTGGAGCACGTCCCGATACAAAGGGGTTTGTGACAAAATTTGAAGTGTATGCTTCAATGACAACAGCAGGTGATACCTATGAATTAATTGCGACCGGTGGTCATCAAAGCACAAACGCCTTAATTGAGGCCACATTTGTCCCAACGAAAATGAAACGTGTGAAAATTAAATTTGTCGAATCGAATCAAAACTGGGCGACAATCAATGAGCTCGCGTTTTATCGCGAAGACCAAGTTGCGAATGCGATGGAGCAACTCTTTACTGATAGCAGTCATAGTCAGTTGAATCCAGCATATGCGACGGAAGCAGCGTTAACACAGCTTGAAGCCGCAGTCGCCCAACACCCATTGGCAAGTAGCTATGCAACAACACTCGAAGATGCGTGGATTCTTCTCAATCATCAACCACTCGAAGCAACGGTAGCAACGACACAGCTGTTTACCCAGTTTGCGAACGAAGCATATAGTGAAGCATTCAAAATGCCAAACACAAATATTGCCACAATTACGAATAATGCCGGTCATTACAGTAATCGCGTCATCACAAATGCGATTGATGGCGACTTAGCAACCTATTGGGAAACCAACAAGGCGAATACGACAACTTGGAACAATGAGCTTGAAGTGACATTCACCGAGCGTGTGACGCTTGATCGCATCGTCCTTGGTTCACGCCCTGATACAAAAGGTTTTGCCACGAAATTTGAAGTCTATGCTTCAAAGACAATAAGTGGGGAAACATATGAGTTAATTGCGACCGGTGGTCATCAGCGAACGGCAGAATTAATTGAAGCAAAATTTGTGCCAACAGAAATGAAACGGGTGAAAATCAAGTTTGTCGAATCAAATCAAGACTGGGCAACGGTAAATGAACTCGCCTTTTATCATGAAGATGTTGTGACGAACACCGTTCAAGATCTTTTTGTTGATCAAACCTATTTAGCACTCAAACCAGAATATCACAATCGAGAAGTTTTAGAGCAGCTGCAACTTGCCGTTGAGCAACATCCGGCTCAAGCAGCATTACAAGAACTGATGACGATGGCGTTTCAGGTGCTCGATGGTACCATTGCCGAGCATGTCCTCGTGACAGCCAATCAAGATGGGGATATGAATGCGCATGCCAAAAACACATTGTCGATGAGTTCAGCTGGACAAAATCTGCAAGCAACGGGTGTCTATGGCTTACCTGGTGAAAAAGTGATTATTTATCTTGATGTTGAGCCAGGAACACAGCAATTACCGAAAATTTCTTTTAGCCAAAATCAAGGGAGCTGGCGCGGATACGTCAAAACTGTTGATCTCAAACCAGGACGAAATGAAATTATTGTTCCCGAATTCGATCTCAGTTCGGATATCTATGCCTATAAGCCAAGCCCTGGTGGGGCAGCCTATATCGTGAACCCATATACGGCGGAACAACAAGGGCAAGCACCAAAATTACGGATTGAAGGAGCACATGAATTCCCCTTCTATCGTGAGGGTGATGATGAAGCAGCCTTTTTGGCCGAAGTTGCGGCATACCAAGCCAAATTAACCGCAGCTCAAGCCGTTGGTGATGAGCGTGTCCTCGATTTACTCGAAGTTGAAAGTGAACGCGTCTTGATTTCGACATTAGCGAGTGCTGGCTATCAAGTCTTTATCAATGAAGGTCAACAACCAAGTGATTTAGTGACAAACTGGAATGATACCTTTAATGCGTTACTCGACTTCCAAGGATTAGATGGAAGTAGTGAAGTCAATGACCGTAAAGCGTTAAAAGAACATGTCCGCGTGATGCAACCATACGGCTTCTTGTACGCCTATACAACGCACGTCGGGATTCAAACCGGACATGCATCAGCCGTTTTACGTGAAGGCTTCCTCAATAGTTGGGGAATGGCTCACGAAACTGGGCACCGTTTTGATAATAAGTATCGAACATGGGGCGAAATTACGAACAACATGGAGTCAACGTATGCGAGCATTCTTGGTGGGAACATGCGTGATCGGGTAAAATATGAAGAAGTCTTTGAAAAAACCGCAAAAATTGAACCAGAAACAACGGTTTGGGATGGTGGTTATTTTGTTGGCTTAGGTGCTTTCTGGCAGCTACAAATTGCTGATGAAAATTATTGGCCACAACTCAATCGCCTCTATCGTGAACGCAAGCCGGCGATTCCAACAGAACAAGAGAAAAATAATTATCTTGTGAAATATTCATCAGAAGTGTTAGGTGTCAATGTTAGCGAACACTTTGCTCGCCATGGTATTTTAGTGAGTGATGCGGTCGCTGCCGAATTAGCGGCAACGTATCCGGAAACAGGCGGAAAATATTGGTATCTACATACGAAAGCCTACGACTATCAAGGACCAGGTTTAGCAGCAACAGATACGGCAACGATTACTGCTCTCAAAGCAGATGGAACATTACAACTACAAACAACCGCCCAGACTGCTGACTTCCTTGGGTATGAAGTGTTACGTGATGGTGAAGTCATTGGCTTTACCGATACCGAGACATTTGTTGATGCCGACTATCAAAGCGATACGAACGTGACCTATACGGTGATTCCGTATGGAAGTGATCTTGTCGCAGGCAAAGAAAGTGCCGGATATGCGAGCTTTACGCCAAAACTAGCAGTACAGCAAGCGGATATTTATTTGCCATTGTATGCTGAATTTGACCCCCTTGCCTATGTGGTGGCAACGAACTATCAAGGTGAAACGTTAACTGATGCTGTTGATGTCACAACAAATGTGAAGATGGCAGAAAAAGGGAGCTATCATGTCGAGTATGCCTTGACAGATCAAGGGATTACGACGACAGCGACGCTCAATGTCCACGTCCTTGCCCAAGCAACACCACTGTCGGATTTGACGTGGGAAAGTGCAACCCAATCGTATAAAAGTGTGAAAAAAGATGGGAACTTGAATGGCGGAAGCTTAGGCTTACTCGATGCAAAAGGTGAAATCGTGACCTATGAAAAAGGTCTAGGAACACATGCGAATGCCGAAATTACCTATGACTTAAGTCAAGGAAACTATGTCCACTTTACAAGTGATATTGGGATTGATCATTCAATGCTTGATCGCCCAGGAAGCGTTGTGTTTGCGGTCTATCTCGATGGTGAAAAACACTATGAGAGCGGGAAAATGACAGCGACAACGCCAATGAAACATCTTTCAGTGCCACTTGCAGGGGTTCAAGAATTAAAACTCGTTGTGACTGATGCTGGTGATGGCAATGGTGCCGATCATGCAACGTGGGGGAATCCAACCTTGCTGACAGCGAGTGAAATGCCAACCTTATCAGGGATTGAAGCGGAAACACTCGTACCATTCCGCAGTGATTTTGATCTGTTAGCGGGTATCACAGCACATGATGTTGAAGATGGTGATCTCACAAGTCAAATTACGGTTGAAAGCAACCAGTTTGATATCAACGTCCCGGGAGTGTATCCTGTAACCTACAGTATCACTGATCGTGATGGCCAAGTCGTGACCCAAACCCGAATTGTGACTGTCTATAGTGCGCAAACATTTGCCTCAGACCTCACATGGAAAAGTGCGACTTCAGGATGGAAGAACGTGAATAAAGATAGTGCCGTCAATACGACAGCACCAATTAAGTTGAATATTGCCGGAACACAGCAAACCTTTGCGAAAGGCTTAGGAGCAGCAGCAACGGCTGAAATTGTTTATGACCTCGGAGCTCATGACTATGAATATTTCAGTGCCTATGTTGGGACTGATAAAAACTGGACAGATAGCCGGACGAGTATCCAATTTATTGCCTATGCGGATGGTGTTGAAGTCTATCGCTCAAGTGAAATGGGTGAACATAGCCCAGCAGAGTGGTTGAAAATCCCTGTTACTGGGGTGAAAGAACTACGCTTAGTCGCGGATAATGTTGATGGCAGTGGGCTTGGCGATTATGCAAGTTGGGGTGATGCGCAGTTTATCACTACGAATAGCCGACCAACATTGAACGTTGAAGCTGATGCCGTCTATGAAGTCGGAACCCAATTAGATGAAGCCACAATCATCGGGACGATAACAGCACATGATATCGAAGATGGTGATCTGACGCCTACCGTTCAGGTGAGTGGTGTTCAAGCAGTGACAACGACAAAACCAGGCAACTATCCAGTGACGTACCAAGTCAGTGATAGTCAAGGGAATGTGATAACACAGGAGCGGACGATTGCCATTGTTGACTTAGCTGATTACGATTACTTAACGGATTTTGATTGGACGAAAGCGACACAAAGCTATAGCACGACGCATAAAGACCAACATTATAGTGGGACACCATTGCGCTTAAGCGATGAAACAGGTGCAAGTGTGACGTATGAACGCGGATTAGGGACACATGCGAATGCTGAAATCATTTATGATTTAACCCAAACGGATGCGGTAGTCTTCAGTACCTATGTCGGTATTGACCGCACGATGTACAATAGTACCGCCGCAAGTGTCATTTTTGAAGTGTATGTCGATGGAGAAAAAGTCGCTGCAACTGATGTGATGTATGCGAAAGACCCGCAACAGTATATCCAAGTTCCAATTGTTGGTGCGAAAGAATTAAAGCTGATTGTCAATAATGCTGGGAACGGGAATGGTTCTGACCATGGAACCTTTGGTGACAGTAAATTACATTATGTCAACGCTGATCGCGCCGACTTACGAGCGTTACAAGCACTTGTGACCGAGTTGGAAGCCTACGACCTGAGTGGCTATACTAGCGAGAGTGTACAGGAATTCCAAACTCAACTCGCAGCAGCTCAAGCCTTGCTCGTACGCGGTGATGTGCTCCAAGCCGAAGCCGATGCAATGTATCAAGCCTTACAAGCAGCACGAGATCAATTAGTGACAACTAATCGCGAAATTGAGATTCCTGATCCCGCCTTGAAACAAGCAATTATTCAGACTCTTGGATTACCAAGTGATGTTGTTTCCTTGCATGATCTGGAACGTTTAACAACACTCAATCTTGAATTTGATTATGTTCAAAATTTAGCAGGTTTACAATTTGCAAAAAATTTAACGAGCCTCAATTTGAATTACAATGAAACGATGGATTTACGACCATTACAAAACCTAGCAAAATTAACTGACTTCCATGCGCAAGAAAACTTCCGTGATCTTGGTCAGGCAACATTTAACGGTCAGGAATTTATCATCCAGCCAGAAGCAGTCTATGATATTGATGGGACGCGCTTAGAACCAGAAGAAATTGTGTTGTCAGCTCGTCAGGAAATGATTGTGCTTCCAAAAGAACAAGTCTACAGAGATGGTGAAATTCGCATTGATGCTAAGCTATTAGCTGGGAAAGCGATTGAGACCGTTGAAATTATGTATGCGAGTCCAACGAATGATTTTAGCTTCTATACGTTCCATTGGTTACAATTACCAGCGCAAGTAGAAGCCAATCCAATCGTAGCGATTCCAGATGCACAGTTACAAGCAGCAATTCGCCACGCATTAGCAATTGACGAAGCCCCATTACGAGCAAGTGATTTAGCACAATTAACAACACTTGATCTTGAAGGACAGGCAATTACCTCATTAACAGGGTTAGAGTATGCCGTGAAATTGACTGATTTGAATCTCAATTACAATGAAGTTCATGACTTACGACCATTAGCTTTATTACCACAGTTAGCTAAGTTCCAAGGTCAAGAAAATTTCACTGATCTCGGTCAAACACTTGCTAAGGATGGGAAATTTACGATTGAACCACTGGCAGTCTATGACCGTGACGGTTCGCAATTAGAACCACAAGAAATCGTGCTATCAGCCCGGCAAGAGTTGATTCAATTACCAGTAGCAGACGTCTATCAAAATGGTATAATAACCATCGATGCCAGCTTACTAGGTGATAAAGCCCTCGAAACCGTGGAAATAAAATATGCCAGTCCAACAAATGACTACAGCATGTACACCTTCCATTGGTTAAAAAAATAACCAAGTGCTGACACCGATTTTGCAAAACAAAGCATCAAAGGCAAAAACGAAAGGCAAGACAGAAAGTGAATATGAGGATTGAAGAGTATTCAAATCGAATATTTACGTCTGTTCGCCTTTCGTAGGTGGAAGCATGTTGAAACCAAGTGCTGACGTCGGTACTATCAAAACAAAGAATTAAAGGATAGTATCAATAACGTGATTTAGTCTTCAATTGCTAGAAAAAACTCATTCTCACTCAAAAATAGGTTTTGTGATCATGATTATTTTTCATTCGCAATTGATGCAAGCACCGACTACATCACTCAAAATAAGGCGGTATGTGAAAAAAGGAAAGACAGAGGAAACACAAAAAACTGTGTGACTCTGTCTTTTCGTTTTCGCGAGCCTTGAAGACGGAAGCATGCCGAGAAAGTTGAGTGTTTGACCGTGGTCTTGTATCAAAACCATCCAAGGCAAGAGCGAATGTGATAGGCAAATAAATGAAAAGACGATTCTCCATTTGATGCGAAAATCGTCTTTTTATGTTTAGCGATAACTGTATAATGAAGGCCATGAAACTGGGGAGCTGCATCGACCGAAACTCTTACTCCGCGTCCCACTACAAGATGGATGGCGGACAGACTTTCGAAACGTGACGGCAGAGAGTTAAGCTAGAAAGAGCAGATGGGATTCAGTTTGATTTGGCAATTATACGCCAAATACGCTATAATAAGAGGAAACATTGAAAGGAGACGATGAAGATGTTAGGTTGTGGGTGTTTCTTTGGTGCGAGTATCCTGGTGATTATATTAGCGGCCCTCGTATTTATCGGGCTCTTCTTATTGTTAGGAATGGGGGCACTCGTGCTTCTCGTTGGACCAATCTTATTGGTAATCAGTTTCTTGATTATTCGTTGGTTGTGGGATTTGTTTTGGTAATTATTTCCAATCACAAGAAGCACTGTAAGGTGCTTTTTTTATGTGAATATCGTATTGGTTTATGAGTGGAAAAGTCAGCAAGGGCGTATGGATCACGGTAATAGTGTAGTCCAACAACCAGATTTGACAAGCAGATACAGGGCATGGCATACTAAACATAGATGCGAAAAAGCAATGATATGAGGAGAACTAATGGGGAAATCAGCGAATAAGTTGCGACTATTATATTTAAATCGGATTTTATGTGAAGAAACGAGTGAAGAGTATCCAATTACGGGGAAAGAGTTAATGCAACGTTTTGAAGATATCGGTTTAAAGGCCGAACGCAAGACAATCTATGCGGATATAAAAGTACTGCAAGATTTTGGGCTCGATATTATTTGCGAAAAGCGTAAACAAAATCAAGAAAATCATTATTATATTGGTCAACAAGAATTTCAGTTGCCAGAAGTGAAAACGTTGATTGATGCGGTCCAATTTGCAAAGTTTATTACACCAAAGAAAAGTGCGGAACTAATCGAAAAATTGTGCCACTTGACTAATATTCATGATACCAAATGGTTGAAAGAGCGTTCGGTTCTCAATTATGTCAATAAAAAACAAAATGAACATATTTATTTTTCGTTGGATGCAAGCATTGAGGCTTTGCGCAAACAGAAGAAACTCGAATTCCAGTATTTAACGTATACCGATAATCGGACTTTGGCAACAAAGTATGAGGGAGCGACCTATGTTGTTAGCCCATATGGCTTTTCAATGTATGATAATAAATATTATCTCATTGCTTACCATGAGCGTTATGAACAAATTGTCCCTTTTCGCTTAGATATGATGAAACACGTCCAAGTTAGCCAGGCGGATCGTCAAGCACCGACGGCAGATTTTCAAATTTCCGATTATTTACGGGGTGCTTTTAGCATTATGACGGGAGAAAAAGTTTTTGTTGATTTGTGCTGGGATAAAAAGCATCTGAATACGATTATGGATCGATTTGGCCCTGATTTGTTTGTCTTAGCAGAAACGGCGACACATTTGACCATTAAAGTCGAAGTACAAATTTCTCCATCTTTTTATGCGTGGTTAGTCAAATTTGGCAGTCATGTGCAAATAATTGCCCCGGATTCTGTTCGCCAAGGCTTCATCAACCAACTCCAACGGACTTTAGCGGGATATGAATAAACACTTGAGCATCAAATGATGCTCTTTTTTCGTGCCCCAAAAAGGACTAGCGAGTTAATGTAGTTTCTTCCATGCTAACACACAACTAACAAAGAGTGCCGTTCAAAGAGACGCGAGTGATCTAGCAGCCGACAAGGCGAGTGGACTGAGTACAAGACCGACTCGAAAGCAAGTCGGATACCAAAGCACTTAATTAATTGCTTTTTATGGTGACAAAAGCCGAAGTAACAGATAAAGTGTAAAAATAGGTATATAGTGCATAACAGGACCAACATTTTTTTGCCGATTTTGGAATTTTTTTCATCGCTGTCCCTGAAAACGGACAACGAAAACAAAAGACTTTGCTATAATTCGTTGTGAAAACAAAAGAGTTCAAAGTTCAATCTGACTTGAACAAAAAAATGGAGGATTTTATCATGGAACAAAAAGTGAATCACACAGTAGCAGAGACCGTCGGAGTCAAAAAAACGAAAAAAGCCTGGTATAAACGTTGGTATATGTTGGCATTTTTACTTGTTTTCGTTGTTGGATGTGGGAGTGATGCAACAACATCGAGTGGTGGGAACAGTGATACACCAACTGAAGAAACAACATCATCAGAAACACCACAAGCAGAAACGAAAGCAACATATCATGTCGGGGAAACAATTGCCGTGGAAACGAGTAGTGGAAAATATAATTTTACAATTACAGGAATTGCTGAAACAACAGAACGAAATCAATTTTCAGAGACACAAGCAGATCGGGTTGTGATTATTGACTACACGTATGAGAATATTGATCAAGAAAGTGATTTATTTATCTCAGATATGTCGTTTAAAGCGTATGATGCTAGTGGAAGTGCACTTGCTACCTATCCGGTAACGACAACGTATGCCCAAGGTGTTGGTGCTGGTCGGAATACATCAGCACAAATGGCCTTTGCGTTAAACAATGAAACGAATGAAATTGAACTTGAGTACTATGACAATATGTTCAACTCGAAAAGTGATGCAATTATCGTGTTAACATGGTAAACAAACGATAAAAAAGGGGAGTAAAAATGAAACAAATACTGAAAATAATTCAAGCCATTGTGTTTGTCACCGTCATCAGTACAATTTTAACTGGTTGTGGTGCCAAAAGTCCTAGTGCTGTCGTGGAGGCAACGTTAGCCGAAATTGCAAAAGGAGAAAATGGTGATATGTCACAGTATCTTACGGAAACACTCGCAACCGAGGAAACAGCGGAAACTGCGGCATTGAGTCCAGAACAAGAACAGGTGCAAGAGCTCTACTTTTCACAATTTTCAGGAAAAGTCTTATCAGAGGCAATTGATGGGGAAAGTGCCAGTGTTGCTGTCGAAATTACGAGTTTAAATATGGCGGAAATTATCCTCAGCACGATGGGAGCAGCATTAGGGGCAGCATTTAGTGGTGGTGAGCTAAGCGATGAAGCGATGAATCAAATCATGCTTGAACAATTCCAAGCAGCACAAGTACAAACACGAAAAGGAAACATTGCCCTTCAGAATATCGATGGTGAGTGGAAAGTGGATACGACAAGTGCCGATTTTACAGCAGTCATCTTTGGAGAAGTTGATGTAGATTTAGAAAAATAATCATACAAAAGGCGGCCTCTTTAGAAGAAAAGAAGTCGCCTTAAAAATTATTTTAAAAACAATAAAGGGGATTTAACATGAAGAAAAAATTAAGTTTAGTGTTGCTGTTTGGTTTGCTGTTAACAGGGTGTGGAAATGCCTCATTAACAACGTATCAACAACAAGTAGATGAAAGTCAGTACAGTGACTCACTAACAACTTTTGAAAAATTAGCTGAACAAGATCAAGTCACTGCAGTCGAGTACTATCTCGATACAACTAGCAATATTGCCATGGAACGTTATCTTGAAGGGCAAAATATTTCAGAAGTCGAAACGTTAATTGCAGAAATAGCAAGTGCAATTCCAGGAACGACGGCAAGTGATCAACAATTATTTATCGATGACAAATTAGTCAAGATTGAGTTGATTGAATCATTAACTGAATTATTAGCAGCAGCTGAAACGCAAGAAAATTCAACGAAATTTAGCGAAGCATTAGAGGCCTACAATACACTAGTGACAACGGCAGAAGATTCAAAAACTTTACTTGGTGAGAATACGAAAGTTCAAGAAATTATTGAACAAGCAACTGAGGGAATTAAAAGACTAGAAGAAAAACTAGCAACGCAAACACCACCAGTTGAAATTGTTTCAATTTCGTTCCCACGAGATATTTTGAATTCACAAACTTTAAACGTACAATTTAAAAATACGACAGATAAAGTAATCAAAGAAATTTTGTTTGATGCGGTAGTATACGATGGAAATGGCTACCCAGTCAAAGTGCAATTTGGGTATGATAACTATTACGCTGCAAAATTTGACAGAACGCTACAGCCGAGTGAAGTGTCAGCTGACAGTCACGCTTGGAGTTTATATGCGGAAGGAAATGAGATTACTCAAGCAAAAGTTTTTGTGAGAGAAGTAAGTTTTTACGAAGGTGAAACTTGGGCAAACCCACTCGCAAGAAGTCAAACAGTTACAGCTTCGGAAATGAAGTATTAAGAAGTTAACACCTCTAAAATTTAAGAGGTGTTTTTTAAAAGCTGAAATAATACGTTTTTTGATGGAGATACAATAATTTGAAGCCAGCAATCATTAATGTGGTTGTGCGTGGGGGGTGAAAATCGACAAACGATGAATTTGATGAATAAGCAAAGGATAGATGTCCTAATAAAAACGCAAATAATAGATAATCAGCAAAAAAACGACTTCTGAGCGAACAAAGGTCGTTTTTTGAATTCCAATATTAAAAATAACTACTAAATACAAAAAAACCACTTCTAAAAAGAAGTGGGCAAAAAAGAAGGTTTTTTGCAGTACATTTGTACCTTTAAGTAGTTAATATGTTAAAGGTTTTCAAGCATTTTGTCAATAATTTTCATATAATCCTTGAAAAAAATCGCAAAATCACGAACCCAGCTATCAACAAGTGTCAGGTTTGAACATTCATTTATAATATTTGTATTGTGTTTTTGAATACTTTTGAATAGATGTTTTGCTCTTGATTTTTGGCTCCCATGTTGAGCAAGCAAAGAATAGCAAGTATACAAATTAAATAGAAGGTTAAAATGAAGGCGATTTGTCTGAAGGAATTTTTCGATTTGTTATTTTCATTTCGTTTTGTTCTAAGTGTGTAATGATATCAATAATTGAAGCCAAAATATCTCCATTCCTTTTAAAAATAATTTCTTCAAGAATAACACAATTTAAATGATTTTGTTATCGTTGTCCGTTTTTTGGGACAACGATATCGCAGCTGTTTGCTATAGTAATAATAGATAAACACAGCATAAAAACCCAACTGTGCTGCTATTTTAAGGAGGAAATCCAATGAAGAAAATAATTTTAGCTCTGTGTTTGACGATGTTTTTATTTGGTTGTGGGAAAACGGTTGAAATTAGCTCAGAATCATTAACAGAAGCTGCGGGAACGGTAGAGACCTTTGGCCAAGTACGTGTCTATGACGAAGCAACAGATCCAAATACACTATTAGGAAGACCAAATCAATATCTTGGGAAACTGGAATTTTCGGATACACGAGTTGAACAAATCACGCCAAACGATTATCTTGGTGGAGATATCGAGTATTTTGCTACTTCAGAAGATACCGAGGCGCGATTTGAATATCTATTGAAGTTTACGGATGCAAGTCTAGGTGCGTTTGGTTTAAATCAATATGTTTACAAGTATGACACGGTTATTTTACGGATTGATTATGAATTAACGCAAGCCGAAGCCGAAGAATATCGTGATGTCATGAGTGAGTATTTAGGTGAAGAACCACAACAAAGCTATTAGGGAAACAAGCACGCAATCAACAGGAGCTATTCAAGGACCGCAAGGTCCTTTTTCTGGACAAGGTTTTCTTGTTAGTATGAGCAATCATGATATGATGCTCAGTATTCAACACATTGCATATGAAGCAATCACCGAGGAAACATTTGCTACAGAAAAATTGCAGCAATTCAACACGATCCAATTTTCTTCGACACCTTGCTCGACTTGATGAACGTGCATTTCGTACGGAATAATCAATTAACAGTCATCCCGTTTCCGTTCAAATATTTACGTGAGTATGTGAAACAACAAGGACAGTAGATAAGTAGGTAACAAAGTAGCTCGGAAGTGTTGCCAAGGGTACAATGATGTGACAAACATCGAAAATCATTTTCAAATCATGAAAAAGGCGATATAATTATTAGTATAAGATTAGTATTTAATGTTTGAGAAGAGGTGAACGTTTGGAAACCATTATTGATAATCAGAAAAAACATCAGCTCCATGCTGTTTTGAATGATAAGTTTACCCAAATTGAGCGAATGTCACTTGTGACGAATTTCTTTACGCTGTATGCATATGAAGAGCTTAAAAGCCAATTGAAAGATTGCCAACTCGATTTGATTTTAACAAAGCCGTTATTTCAAGAGCGTAAAACAGCAGAGTTGCTGCAATTAGAAGCAAATTTAGGGGTGTATCAACCCGAATTAGAAGCACAGTTGAATTTAAATCGCCATCAGTTAGCTCTCCAATTTGGTGAATGGCTTAAGAAAAAAGCCCAAATTCGGGCGCCGAAAAAGAAAGTCCTTAATCTTGGAATGGCACACATTCAAGGGAGTGATACGCAAGCGACGTTTCAACAGTTACCAGAACTATCGCTGGCTAGTCTTGGAAAAGTGGAGTCGGATCAGCGGTATTTAATGACAATGAGCGATAAACCTGAACTCGGAACACAATTCTTAAACGAATTTCAACGTTTTTGGGATAATACCGAACTATTAGTCGATGTCAAAGCGGAAGTATTAAAACAACTTGAGATAATGGCGCGTGAAAACGAACCAGAACTTCTCTACTTTTTCACCCTTTCACAACTCTTTCAACAGTTTGTTGAGTCAACTCGCCAAGAATCACTCTTACAAGAGACAACAGGATTTACGAAAACGATTGTTTGGGATAAGTTATATGACTTCCAGCGTGATGGCGTGATTGGTGCAATCAATAAAATCGAAACGTATAATGGCTGTATTTTAGCTGATAGTGTTGGATTAGGGAAAACGTTTGAAGCGCTAGCAGTTATTAAATTCTATGAGTTGCGCAATCAAAAAGTACTTGTCCTTGCTCCGAAAAAACTTCGTGAAAACTGGACAATGTACCGGAACAATGATACTCGTAATATTTTAGCGAATGATCGTTTTTCTTATGATGTCTTAAATCACACCGATTTGAGTCGTGATAAGGGAAAAAGTGGTGATATTGAATTAGCGACAGTTAACTGGGGGAACTATGATCTCGTTGTCATTGATGAATCGCATAATTTCCGAAATCGTAAATACAAAGAAGAAGGTCAGACACGATATCAAAAGTTATTAGAAGATGTGATGAAAAAAGGTGTCAAAACCAAAGTGCTCCTGTTATCAGCGACACCCGTCAATAATGAACTAAAGGATTTAAAAAATCAATTGGATCTTATTACTGAGGAACAAGATGATTTACTGCGGGAGAATGGTATTGAAAGTATTCAAGCAACGATTAATGCGGCTCAACGTGCGGTTAATCGCTGGGGGCAACTTCCTGAAGATGTCCGAACAACGACAAAATTACTTGATGAAATTGGGATGGATTATTTCCAATTATTGGATAGTTTCACAATTGCTCGTTCACGGAAGCACATTGAGAAGTATTATGATATCAAAAAAATCGGTCATTTCCCAATTCGATTAGCACCAATCAACGAAAAACCAGCAATTGATATTCTTGATATTGTACCAAGTATGGAAGATGTGAATACCGAAATTTTACGTTTAAATCTTGCCATCTATACATTAAGTAAATATGTCTATCCGAAGTTTATGCCGTTTTATGAGAAAAAGGTCAATGGTGGTCTAAGTCGAAGTGGACGAGAGTACGGAATGGTCCATTTGATGAAAACAAGCCTACTCAAGCGAATGGAAAGCTCAGTGCATTCATTCCAATTAACATTAGGGAAGATGTTGCAAAAAACGAATGACTTCATTGCACTTTTGGAAGCCCATCAAGAACAAAGTGTCAATTTATCAGTTGATAGCATTTTTGACTTTGAAGATGATGAGACGGCTGCCCAATTTATCGGGAACAATAAAGCGCAAGTAAGTCTTCAGCATGTTGATCCTAAAAAATGGTTATCTGACTTATATGCTGATCAAGAAATTTTACAGCAGTTATATGAGACAATTAGTCAAGTAACACCAGATTTGGATAATAAATTAGATTTACTCCAAAAACAAGTATGTGAAAAAATTCAAAATCCGATTAATCAGCAAAATAAGAAGATTATTATCTTTACTGCGT
This sequence comes from Firmicutes bacterium ZOR0006, assembly GCA_000798955.1. Taxonomy (GTDB): domain Bacteria; phylum Bacillota_I; class Bacilli_A; order Culicoidibacterales; family ZOR0006; genus ZOR0006. The sequence goes on from JTLC01000054.1 coordinate 45,851, forward strand.
TTGCTGATACCGCACATTATTTATATAATCATTTACACACATATTTACTCGACAACTACGGGGTGCATACAGCTGTTGTGACTGGAAGCCAGAAGCCAAAATCAACACTCAAGGTGAATAATAATCGCAATTTAGACTTCTTGCAAATATTGATGTATTTCTCGCCACGATCAAAAGATTTAGCGATGATTGTTGAAGAAGCACATCCTGAGATTGATATTTTGATTGCAACTGACTGTATCAGTGAGGGGCAAAACTTACAGGATTGTGATTACTTGATCAATTATGATATTCACTGGAATCCCGTGCGAATTATTCAACGTTTTGGTCGAATTGATCGATTGGGAAGTCAAAATAAATACATTCAACTTGTGAACTACTGGCCACCGATTGAATTGGATGCGTATATTAATTTGGAATCACGCGTCCGTGATCGGATGGAAACACTCGATATTTCTGCAACGGGTGAGGAGAATGTGATTTCTAGTAAGGGAGCTGAAATGCAAGATTTAGAATATCGTCGCAAGCAGTTAGAACAACTCCAAACGTCAATTTTAGATATTGAAGATGTGAATGGTAGTATGTCGTTAACCGATTTTACGCTTGATGATTTTCGAATGGATTTGTTGAACTTAGAAAGTCAGTATCCACAGTTATCACCACTCCACCAAGGAACATTCAGTGTGGTCCAAAATCAAAAAGCAGAATTAGCGGATGTGATTCCGCCGGGGATGTTACTTTGCTTCCGTCACTCAGGTGAAAAAGGTGAAAGTGATAATCCGATTTATCCGTACTATCTTGTTTATGTAAATGAAGCTGGTGAAATTGTGTATACGAGCAAACAAGCCAAGAAAATTCTTGATGCCTATCGTTCACTTTCTTTGGACAAACGTACCGTTGATACGCAAGCTTATGCAACATTTAATCAACTATGGAAACAAAAAGCTAATCGTGAGCTGTATCAAAACCTCGTCCAAAAAGCATTGGATCATTGTCGTAATCGTGAGCAAGAAGAAGCGGTCCAGCAAACGTTCTCGTTCGATTTCTTCAGCTTTGAAAATGCCGTCAGCGATTATGAAGATGGTAGCTTTGAGCTCTTATCCTATCTCATCATTTTAGGAGGTGATTTACAATGATTTGGCAACAACTCGGCTTTGGACAACCAAACCGTAAACAAATTGTTACTAAAAAAGCAATTCAACAACAACTTGAATTGACGAACAAACAAAGTGAGTCGCTGGAACTTGTGAAACGGATTGAGATTCAACAACAATTAGCAGCAAATTACTATCATGTTGAACCAGTATCAACCCCAATACATCAGTACCAAGGTTTCTTTGGGATTGAAGTGATTTTAAAGCAAGCACCGACAAAAGCGCAACTTGAAACATTAGCTGGACTATGTAATCAGTTATGGATGATGCCACTAATTCTTATTTTCACGGATGAAGATGAACATTGGTTGGCATTGGGACATCGGAAAATTGAGCGAAATCCACACAAACCAAGTTATCATGAACCATTATTTTCACCCCCACTTTCGAGTTTAACGAAAAATCGGGAACAATTTGAATTGCAATGGCAATTAGAACAGTTACCAGAAACAAATCTCTATGATGTCTATCAGCAGTATTTAACGAGTTTGCAAGCGGTGATTACCGCACAACAAGTGGAACTCGCTGATAATCTGGCAATTACTGACCAAACACAAACCCAATTACAAGAACTTGAACAATTACAAGCGAGCTATCAACAACTGACAAATAAAATCAAAAAATCCAAACAACTCAATGAACGGCAGCAACTGATTCATCAGCGCCGTGAAATTGAAAAACAACAAACCAAATTAAAGGAGCAATTATATGGAGAAGCAAACACTCAATAGCCTGAACATTACGGCAGAAAACATAACTAAAATTGCCGAATTATTCCCAAGTGCTGTCAGTGAAGGGAAAATCAACTTTGAAATTTTAAAAACATTACTAGGTGAGACAGACGATGACGGTAATGAACGATACCAATTTAGTTGGAATGGGAAACATCGAGCGATGCAACTCGCTCAAACACCATCAACAGGAACATTGTTGCCAAATAAAGAAAAAAGTAAAAACTGGGATGAAACCGACAATGTTTACATTGAAGGGGATAACCTTGAAGTCCTCAAATTACTCCAAAAGTCATACTTTGGTAAGATTAAGATGATTTATATCGATCCACCATATAATACGGGGAAAGATTTTGTCTATAAAGATTCGTTCCAAGATACAATCCAAAATTACAAAGAACAAACAAACCAAACAACCAAAGCCAATGCTGAAACAAGTGGGCGCTATCACACTGATTGGTTGAACATGATGTATCCACGATTAATGCTCGCACGGAATCTATTAACGGAAGATGGAGTCATCTTCATCAGTATTGATGATAATGAACAAGCAAACCTCAAGAAAATGTGTGATGAGATATTTGGGGAAGATAATTTCTTAGCGAATGTTATTTGGAAGAAGAAAGTCTTCGATAACAATAATAATATTCCAGAATTGCATGAATATTTATTGGTATATACTAAAAACCCCAACGTAGAAATTAATTTATTACCAAGAACAGCCGAGCAACTTAGTAAATATAAAAATCCTGATAATGATCCTCGTGGTGATTACTATTTTGAAAAATTAAGCGTTAATACTGCTGGTGGAAGGTATTCACAAGCTACAGATTTTGAAATAATTAATCCCCAAACGGGTCAACATTATAAATCCCCAACTGGAAATTGGAGGTTTGGTAAAAATACAATACAACAAATGATTATTGAAGGAAGAATTGATTTTTCAGCATCTCTACCAAGATATAGAGTATATTTAAGTGATGTCAAAAAAGGTGTTTCTGTAAATACGTGGTGGGATGACTGTGGACAAAACTTACATGCTGCAAAAGAAATAAAAGATTTATTTGAAATCAAACTATTCGATACACCAAAGCCAATTAATTTTTTGAAAAGAATGCTCTATATAACTACAGAGAAAAATTCTATTGTTCTTGATTTCTTTTCAGGTTCATCAACAACGGCCCACGCCGTTATGCAATTAAATGCTGAAGATGGTGGGAAACGTAAGTATATCATGGTGCAGATTCCAGAGAATACTCCAGAGAAATCAGAAGCAGCTAAGGCTGGATATACGACTATTCCTGAAATTGCTCAAGAACGGATTCGTCGTGCTGGTGAATTGATTCTCAACGATGATTCACTATCACAAGAAAATCGTGACAACTTAGATACTGGCTTTAAAGTCTTTACGCTTGATTCATCAAATGTAAAACCATTTGATTCAACACAACTATTTGCGAGCGCTGAAACATTTGTTGATGGGCGCAGTGAATTAGATATTTGCTATGAATTGATTCTCAAATCAGGACTAGCTTTAACAACACCAATTCAGCAACGTGATGGGATTTATGTTGTTGATGAAGGATTGCTCTTTATTTCACTTGCCGATCAGATTACGGTTGAGACAGCTGAAGCCATTATTAATCTTGCCGATGTTGATTTAAACCCTCGTGTGATTTTCAAAGATACAGGCTTTAGTGATGATGCAACGAAGCTGAATGTCTTACGCCGCTTACAAACGGCTGGGATTAGCGAAGTAAGGAGTGTATAGCCAATGGCACTAAAATTAAAATTTGATCCGAATCTTGATTACCAACAAACGGCGATTCAAAGTGTGACTGGTTTGTTTCAAGGAATGGCACAACGGAAATCAGAATTTACCGTTGAAAGTCGCTTTGCGCTCAACGAAAGTCAAATCATGACCGAAACTGGAATTGCTAATAGTTGCAACTTAACAGCAGCCGAACTTTTACAAAACATCCAAACTACACAACTACAAAATCATTTACCGTTAAGCAAAACAGTGAACAAAGATGATTTTCATGTCACTGTGGAAATGGAAACAGGAACTGGAAAAACCTATGTGTACCTACGTTCGATTTTCGAATTACATAAACAATACGGTTTTACGAAGTTTATCATCGTCGTACCATCACTAGCGATTCGTGAGGGGGTTTTAAAGTCACTGCAAATTATGCAAACTCACTTTGAAGCACTTTATGATAACCAACCAATGAATTATTTTGTTTATGATTCAGATAAGCTAGGACAAGTTCGTAATTATGCAACGAGCAATGCGATTCAAATCATGGTGATGAATATTGGTTCATTTAATAAGAGTTTTAAAGATCCAGCAAAAGAAGATAAAGCGAATATTATCCATCGTGTACGTGATGATTTTAATGGTCAACGTCCAATCGATGTCATTGCCAATACGAATCCGATTGTGATTATCGATGAACCACAGTCAGTTGATACAACGGCTAATTCACGGGAAGCAATTGCTTCATTAAATCCACTTGTAACAATCCGCTATTCAGCAACACATCGTGAAGCCCATCACATGATTTATCGTCTTGATGCCGTGGAAGCCTATGAAAAACGACTCGTGAAGAAAATTGAAGTCTTATCACTTGAAGATGAACAAACATTCAACAAAGCATATTTAAAAGTTGTTGCAATTAAGAAGAATGAAGTAAAACTTGAACTCAATGAGCAAAGTGCTAAAGGCATCATGAGCCGGAAAACACGAAGTGTAAAATTTGGGGCGGATTTAGCTGAAATTACCAATAACCAACATTATGCGAATCTGATTGTTTCACAAATCGATAGTAGTGATGAACCATACATTGAGTTGAGCGATGGAAGTCGCTATGGATTGAATGATGGACGTGAAATTGCTGATGAACAAACACGAAAAAAAGCGATGATTTACTCGACTGTTCGTGAGCATATGAAAAAAGAACTGCAGTACTTACAGCATGGAATTAAAATCTTATCACTCTTCTTTATTGATCGTGTTGATAATTATCGCACATATAATACTGAAGGGAATCCGCAAGTAGGAACATATGCAGTACTATTAAATGAAGCGATTAATCACTATTTATCATTAGATGAGTTCCAACCATTGCAAAGTCATTATGATAAACTTGACTTTAATCAACTACAGAATGGATACTTCTCAACCGATAAAGGACGATTAAAAGATACAAGTGGGATTACCAAAAACGATATTGATACGTATGATCTCATCATGAAGGCAAAAGAACGGTTGTTAAGTCTAGATGAGCCATGTCGCTTTATTTTCTCACACTCGGCTTTACGTGAGGGCTGGGATAATCCGAATGTTTTCCAAATTTGTACACTCAATGAGACAAAATCGACAATCAAAAAACGTCAAGAAATTGGTCGTGGATTACGTTTATGTGTTAACCAAGAGGGTGACCGTTTACATGAAGAATACTTCAATACCTTAACGGTTGTTGCCAATGAGTCGTATAGTGAATTTGTGGAAGCGTTGCAAAAAGAAGTGTTGGAAGAATTATCAGTTGATACAACCTCACACTTTATCCAAGAATTTGCGAAGCTACCGATTCAACAAGCCGATGGAACAATCACAGAACTGAACTCGCAACGGGCAGAACAATTACTCGAACACTTTAAGAAACAGAAGTACGTTGTCTTGAAAAAGAAAAAAAGTGAACAAATTGTTGAATATCAGCCGCAATTATTAGCTGATATTAAATCGACCGAGTTCCAATTACCAGAAAATCTTGCACCGTTCCAAGCAGTTGTTGTCAAAACGTTACGAACACAAGCAGGAACACGACAAATTAATAATGCACTCCAACGTAAAACAGTGATACCAAACCCAGAAGTGATGCAAACTGAATCATTCCAAAAATTATGGAAACTGATTAAACGTAAAACTGATTATCGTGCGACATTTAAGCGAGAACAATTACTCGAACGCTCAATTGCAGCATTGAACCTCTTGAAAATTGATCCGATTATCATGACTGAAGAACGTCATGCAATTGAACTGAAACGTATTGAGGGTGTCGTTGGACGATTAAAAGATCAGCGACAAGTTCAAGTTGGTGATCCAATTATCTTCCCAATGCCAGATGTTGTCAGTGAATTACAAGAAACAACCCAATTTACGCGCAAAACATTAGTTGAAATTTTAACTGGAATGAATAGCCAAGTTCGTGAAAGTATTCAATATAATCCACAGTTATTTTTGGAACAGGCAACGAAAAGTTTACGACAAGTACAAACGAAGTTGCTAGAAGATAACATTGAGTATTATGCGATTACAACTGATGAGTTTGATATCGAAAATTTCCAACCAATTGAAGTCTATACTGCAGAACAAGCCAAAGACTTAACAGTAGAAATCACTGATGAAACGAAAACACTGTATAAGTATATTGCGTGTGATTCGAAAATCGAAAAAGCCTATGCCCAAGAAATTGATCACCAAAATGATGTGTTGATGTATTTCAAACTACCAGATTGGTTTAAAATTCAAACCCCAATTGGGAATTACAACCCAGACTGGGCAATGGTACGATCGGTTAATGGTCAGGAACAAATGTATCTTGTGATTGAAACCAAAGGTGATACTGATATTGATGAATTACGTGAACGTGAAAAACTCAAAATCAGATTTGCAGGCCAACACTTTGATGCTTTAAACAAAACAGCAGAACAAGCAATTAAGTTTAAAGGACCAATTGAGAAATATGCTGATGTCGTAGCAGATGGAAATCTTGACTACAAACATATAGATAAAATTTAAAAAATGTATGCACTCTGAAATTTGACGTGAAGTCAAAAAGAAGGGTGCATTTTTGGGAGAGAGAATATGAGTGTAAAGTATCCAAATGGACAGGAGCCTAATTATATTTACTGTTCAAAAGATAGTAAAGGTAAGAAATATAGATATCTTTTGGGAAGAATAGAGGAGGGGAAAGTCCCAGCCGTTATGATTTGTATGAATCCATCAAAAGCAGATTTAAATCAGAGTGATCAAACAGTTAATAAATTGATAAAATACTTTGGTAATAATGGATGGGTGATGTTAAACTTATATTGTGGTTATGAAACAAAACCTAAAAACATTAAGTTCGACTTTAACGAAATGAATAAAAATATAGCAATAATTCGAGCTTTTTTAAAACTTGGAAAAGGAAGCGAAGTACCAATAGTATTCACGCAATGGGGAAATCTTGAAAGTAGGCAGCTACGCTATTGCGAGCATGAGATTCTGAAAATTTTAAAAGAAACAAAAAAGAAAGCTTTCTTTTTTGGTGAGTTAACTTTGTCTGGAAATCCGAGACATTTGAATAGTCGAGGTCAGTTAAATGCTAATGATTTTAAAGGCAGACCACAAAAATTAAAAATTTACTAGGTGGAAGTGGACGTATGACACTATATGGTGAAAATAATTTTACTGTAAAAATACTGGCAGAAAAAGAGACGGGAAAAGAAGCATTTATTCAATTAATTGAAAAATTAAAAGATATTTCCAAAAAGAAGAGTTATATTGTAATCAAAATATAGAAAATAGATCTGAGCAGTTTCAGGTTATTCTAGAAGAAAACATTGTAAAATATGAAGAAATTAGTGGGGGCTAAAGTGAATCTACAACAATTTTATATAGAAAACATAAAAGAAACAGACTACTATTATAATTTTTTTGATAGTATCTCTAACATAGAAGAAGCCGATTTTGAAATATATGATGATCGAGAAGCAATAGAAAAGTTAAAATCAATTATTATGCCTGACAATGAAAAACATTATGATGAATTAGACTCTTTATTCATTTGCTACTGTTATTATCTTGATAAAAAAGGATATCAAATTGAGCAATTTCCTGATATGCTCTCACGGCCGAGTTCACTACAAAATTTTGCGTATAAAGGTATTCGTTTGAAGTGGTTAAAAGAGAATGGACCTGCCGATATTGTCCCGTGGATGGAACGTAGCAAAATAATTTCTGATTTGAAATTTTCCAAAGTGAAAGTAATGTATCCTGACAGTTTTGAGCAAATAATGGCAGAAATTTGTAATCAACAATTTCGTGATTATGGAGTAGATGATCAATTAGTACAAATTGCAAATGCATTTGAATTTTTATTGAAACAGCCAAATGGTAAATTTAGAACAATAGATTATGAGCAATTAAGCAGTGGGGTTTTTGTTGAAAATGATATAAAGGGATTTAGAAGGAAACTTCATGCATTTCGTCATAGCTCTAAAGAAACACTAATTGAGCGAAATCAGTATAGTGAAATTCAAAAGCACTTCTTTATCCAGTATGGTATTGCAATACTTTGCCTAATTAATGATTATCTTAATGGAGGACTCACTTCTTGAAGCCAAAAAACTTAAATTTATTTTTTCTGGATGGAACAGCGACAGGGCGAGTGAAATGTACGCTTGCCAATTGAATGGGGATCGTCTATAAAATTTCACGCTTGCTCCTAGAATAATCGAGTCAACGCGATGATCTCAAATTCAGTGGTGTCTACTTTTTATTTGGCAACGATGAACAAACAGGAAATCTGGTTGTCTATGTTGGCCAAGCAGGAAATCGGAAAAATGGTGTGGGGATTTACCAACGTTTGCTTGAGCATCGCAATAACAGCGAGAAGGACTATTGGCAAAAGGCAGTTGTGGTAACAACAACGAACAATATTCTTGCTCCAACACAATGGGCTGAGTTTTACAATGTTCTCACACGAGTATCAGGCAAGGGCCTTGATTAAAACACCAATAGGAGGAGAATGAGATGATGAAATTAGGTACAATAGAAAAAATTACAGATTTAAGAAGTGTCTGGCCACATGAAGCACTTCATTTTTCAAAATGGTTAGCACAAAAAGACAACTTGTGTTTGTTAAGTGAAGCAATCGGCATTGATATTGTATTGGAGGAATTAGAATCTTCTGTTGGGAGCTTTAGCGTTGATTTGTTTGCTAGTGAAGCAGGTACTAATCGTAAAATTATCATTGAAAACCAACTTGAAGCGACAGATCATGATCATTTAGGCAAAATCATAACGTATGCTTCAGGCAAAAATGCTGAAGTGATTATTTGGCTAGTTAAACGAGCAAGAGATGAACATAAACAAGCGATTGAGTGGCTCAATCAACACACGGATGAACAAATTGGTTTTTTTCTTGTCGAAATAGAATTATGGAAAATAAATGATTCTTTACCAGCTGTTAAGTTTAATACTGTTGAACGGCCAAATGATTGGGCTAAGAGTATGAAAGCCACAGAAGGTTTATCAGATACAAGAAAATTACAATTGGAATTTTGGCAAACTTTTAATGACTATACCCTAGAAAATCAAGCATTTGCTCGAGTCTTTTCTCAGCGAAAGCCCCAAGCACAGAGTTGGTATGAATTATCAGTAGGGAGCTCAATATATCGTTTAGGTTTATTTGTCAATACACAGAAAAAGAAACAAGGTGTTGAGATTTATATCAGTAATGATAAGCCGATGTATGAGAAATTTAAAGCCCATAAAGAGGACATCGAATCAGAACTTGGATTTTCACTTGAGTGGAGTGAAGCCATCAAAGACTGCCGAATATTTGTCAGTAAGGATGCTGATATCAAGGAAGATACTGATAATTGGCCAGAATATTATGAGTGGTATTGTCATATGGCACTTACATTACGAGAAATCCTCAAAAAATATGATGTCTAAATGATTTAAGTGTAGGTGGAGAAAATGGCAAAGTTTGAGAGTTTAACAAAATATTTAGTACTAATTGAAAATGATGCTTTTGGCCAGTGGGTCTTCGATTGCAACAGTAAGGGCACATTGGATGATCCAATAGAAATGCCATATATTTCATACTCAGACATGGTATGTGAATTTGAAAATGCTGTTTATGCTATAAAGGATCAATATGAAGAATTGAATTTAGTCGCATATCATCAAATTTTAGCAACCAATGGTATTGATCTCACAAAAGAGAGTATGAGTGACGTTGATGTTGCAAATATGGATGTTCAATGTGTTTTGGCAATGTTAATGGCAGCCGTTCGCAACGAACGATTTTGTGAAGGTACGCTATTAAGACTTTTTAAAAATGGAGCAATTATGAAGTGGTTGGTGAAATTAGAAGAATTAGATCATAGTGGCGATTTGGCGGAATAAGTGCACAAGAGTATTGGATGGTGAATTATGACAAAAGGCGACTCCTTCTTTATGAAAGGAGCCGCCTGATGCAAGATGTAATTTTACTGATTAGTACAATTACAGACTTGATTACAGAAATAGCAGTGATGTTAACAGCTATTTTTGCAATAAAAGAACTTGTAAAACATAACAAAAAAAATAGCCATCCATACCCGCAAAGTTTGTGATGACTATTTTTGTTACCTTACTTAGCCACCATATTGATGGGCTGTACGAGAACGGAGTGTTGACGCACTTCGTTCTTTTCGCTTTGAGTATAACATGATCACAAATGACTCGCAACTAAAAATGGTTGGTAAGCAAGTAACTATCAACCGTATATAAAAAAGCTCACTGTGCTGGTAAAATAAATCCAGAAGCAGTGAGCTTTTCTTGTTGTTATATCTTGGCACAAGT
>JTLC01000054.1:56371-58741 GCA_000798955.1 Firmicutes bacterium ZOR0006
TATAAATGTCAATTATTAAATGTCAGAAAACGCTAAATAATAAATGTCATAAATTAGTCTTGTTGGAGATGATTTTTTAGACGATAAGAGTGCCCAACAATGTTGATTACCGTTGCATGATGCAGTACACGATCTACAATTGCATTCGCAATCATTGGATCTTGGAAAATATCAATCCAAGATTGAAAAGAAGCATTCGTTGTGAATATTGTACTTTTTTTCTCATATCGTTTATCAATCAATTGAAAAAACATTTTCGCATCATCTGCTGCAAGTGGTAAATAGCCAATTTCATCAATAATCAACACACGATATTTGGCGTATGTTTTTAATTTAGCTTCTAATCGATTTTCTGCATGAGCAGCCTTTAAATTTTGAATCAAATCATGACACTTAATAAAATACGTACTGTTCCGATTTTGTGCGGCAATAATTCCTATTGATATCGCAAGGTGTGTTTTTCCGACACCACTGGAACCTTGAAAGACAATATTTTCTTGTTTTTCTAAAAAACGAAGTGATGATAAATCCAGAATTTGGTCTTTTGAAATAGCTTCTTGAAACGCAAAATCAAAATCGTTTAATGTTTTCAAATGCGGGAATGCCGCAACCTTAATCATCGCATTGGTAACATTGTGTTCTTTCACTTCACGTTCATAATCAGTCAATTTCAATAACGTATCAATAAATGAAAGTGGTGTCGTTTGATTGGCATCAAGTACCGCATTTAAATGTAGTCCGATTTGTTTTAATTTCAAATATTCTAGATTTTCCTGGAGTCTTCGGTAATTACTTGTTTCCATTTTGATACACCTCATCAATCATCGCTAGATTTTGTTTTGTATAAGTGAGTTGATCTTGTGTTTGTTTATATGGAAAATTTGTTTCGATGAGCTTTTGATAGTCATTTTCACGGTAATTCAGTGGTTTTCCTGTAATATCATGACTACACACTAATTCACGCTTGTAAAAAACATGAATTTTGTTATCATATATTTGTAGTACTACTTGCTTTCCAATAAACTCTATTGGAACCGAATACTGACACGATTTGTAGCTCACCATACTTGATGGGTTCACTTTGACTGTATTTGAAGTAATACGGTAATAATCTCTTATGGTCTTCTGTGGTAGTTGGCGTAAGAGATTTTTTTCATGTTCAAAATCAAGTACAGGTATCCCACGAGTTCCTTGATTAAATTGAGTATTCACACGATTATTTAACTTTTTCACAAAGGAATATAACTCTTCTAAGGTGAGTTTCCCATTATACGCCATTATTTCATCAATGATTTTCATTGGTGCTTCAACTTTAGCTTTTGTTTGTGGCCTTCCTGCAATACATGGCTGGACTTCAAAACCAAAGTCACTCGCAAACTGTACAAACTTTGTATTGATTTTTCCTTTTTTATACGCTGTTCGTGATTGATCCATAACTGTTTTCATATTGTCAGTAACCACGATGCGTGGAACACCTCCAAATGTTTCAAAAGCATCTGTTAAACAAGCAAAAAGTTCACTTTGTAATTTTGAGAGACACACATGGTATGTTCGATATCGTGATGCTGATAGAAGTACAACCAAAATTTGGAGTGAATATTTTTTTCCGTCACTGGTATAAAAACGGACATCTTCTTTCCAATCAAGTTGTGCTTGTTCTCCAGGTTTTGTTTCAAAACGAAGAATTGGCTCGTGATTGGCTTTTGTTTTACGGAAATAATTATTGAGTTCAGGATGCCGCTTAATATATGCTCGAAATCCTGATTGACTACAGTCCAATCCATGGTTATCACACAGGTATTGATATAAAACTCGTTTGTAAGCAAAGAATTGACGTGTGTGTTCGTAGTTTTCTTTTGAAAGTAAGTAGACCATTGTATTGTGTAAATGGCTAATCTTGGAATTGCGGGTTTGTTTTTTTTCTTTTGATTTTTCTTGATTTGGTTCAGTGAGAAAGTATTTTTTCGCTGTTCGCTGATCAACATTCCAAGTGCGACCAAGCTCCGCATAATTAATTTTCATGGGTATTTTTGTCATTATGCTATGTCCTTCCAGTATCATTCTCAATTTATAGAGTTCTTTTACGCTTGTAATATCCATATCATTTAAAACTTCAATATTGTAGTGCATACTCATTCACCTCTCGTTGAGTATGCATTTTTTTGTTTTATATGACAATCCTTATTCGTCGTTTTATGACATTTTTACTTTAGCATTTATATCCAAGGCCACTTTATTGTTAATATCAGGGCAATTCGGTAAGTTTTTGAAGAGATATTCTAAATATTTCAATGGATCAATCTGGTTCAACTTGGCTGTCACGATTATCGTATATGCCATTGCATTCGCTCGTGCACCTTTGATGTTTTT
>JTLC01000055.1 GCA_000798955.1 Firmicutes bacterium ZOR0006
ATGAAAAATAATCATTTTCACAAAACTCATTTTTGAGTGAGAATGAGTTTTTTCTAGCAATTGAAGACTGAATCACGTTATTTTTTGACGTGCCTCTGCCTACAACTTGTTATTCCTAAATGTTGAATCGGCTTCGGACACTCTTTTTTGAAACGTGCTTTCCACTAGAAGGCTTGTCACATCGTAAACACTGATGACGCGACCTCAGTTCGCTATCAGTATTCACTTATGTGTCTTTCGCCTTCTTGCTTACCTAGATATTCCTTGAAGTAAGCACCGTGGTCAGCACTCTTTTTTTCACATACCGATTTACTGCTATCCTTGGTTGCTTGTGTGATAGCATCGCAGTCAGCACTCTTTTATTTTACTCCTGATGATTGATCATTGGTATTGATGAAGTACTTGTTCAAGAAGAGATATGCGATAAAGATTGGAATAATCGAAACGAGGGCCCCGGCCATGATAATATTCCATGCGGTTACGTTTTGGAACGATTTTGCCAATGCATTTAGTCCTTGTGTCAACATATACTTATCTTGACTTGAGATGTAGAGTAATGGTTTCATGAACTCATTCCAAACACCGATAAAGATGAAAATTGCTTGTGTTGCTAATGCTGGACGCGCTGTTGGTAACACAATTTTAAAGAATGTTTGTAATTTATTGAGCCCATCCACTGATGCTGCTTCTTCAATATCTTTAGGAAAATTCACAAAGAATTGCCGCATCAAGAAAATGTAGGAAATATTCACTGCTGATGTTAATATCAGTGCCCCATGAGTATTAATTAAACCTAACTTCGAAACGATAATGTACGTTGGAATCATCGTAACTTGTGATGGCACCATAATCAAAGCCATTAATAAAGCAAAGATCCAATTTCGACCTTTGAAATCAATTCGTGCCAATGCATACCCTGCCATTGTGTTGAAAACAAGATTGACAATCATAACGATAAAGGCCACACCCGTTGAGTTCATCACCCAAATTGGGAGTTTTGATTCAAAAATTGTTTTATATGCATCCAGCGTCACTGTATCTGGAATAATTGTATTTCCAGCCGCAATCTCTGCTTGTGGTTTTAAAGATGTCACAATTGTCCAGATAAACGGTACGAGGGTAATGACACAGTAAAGACCTAAAATTGTATAAATAGCGATTTTACCATAACTAAATTTTTTTCGTTTTGCCATTGTAACTCCTCCTATCCGTTAACTTCATCTGATTTCATTAATTTACGCACAATAAATGAAACTGTGAAAATAATGGCCGCTAAGATAAAGGCTAACGCTGATGCTCGTCCCATATCGTTGCTATTAAATGCTAATTGATAAATATATAGGGTAAATGTGAGGGTTGAGTTCATCGGTCCACCTTCACCACCTGACATGATGTAGGCTTGGTCAAAGATTTGGAAACAACCAATAATTCCCATGGTAATAACATAAAATGTTATCGGCGCTAATTGTGGAACCGTAATTGAAAAGAATTTACGAGCATTTCCCGCCCCATCGATTGATGCAGCTTCATAGAGTGATTTCGGAATATCTTGTAATGCCGATAAGAAAACAATCAAGAATGTTGGAATTGTCGAGAAAATATTCATTGTCATGATAACACTTAAAGCAAGATTTGGATCCGTTAAAAAGTTTAACTGCATTCCCGTAATATCATAAATCATCTGCGTCACTAAACCGCTATTATTATTGAATAACCACATGAAAATAAGCGTCATTGCTGCTGAAGATGTCAGTGTTGGGATAAACAAAACCGCTAAGATACCACTCTTGAATTTAATTTTGCTATTAATTAAAACGGCTAAAACCATTGCCCCAATTGTTTGAATTGGTACCACGACTGCTACGTAACGTGCTGTATTCCAGAAAGCTGCCCAAAACTTGGGATCTTCAAAAATTTTTGCGAAGTTACTTAATCCTGTAAAATTCCATGTATCTGATAATAAATCAACCTTAAAGAACATCATTACAAAGGCCGCAATAATTGGTACAATCGTAAAAACTGTAATTACTACTAATGCCGGTGCCATGAATGAGTATCCTTGAAGATTTAAAAATCCTCTTCTTTTCCCCATCGATTTCATTTTTTGTCCACTCCATTCTCTATTTACCCGAAAATGCTTTTCTCTACTTATGCCATTACTAGACCAAGTTCGATTTCCATTTTCATCTCTAGTTACATTCATGTGAGAAGTGCTCGTTTAGTCTGAACTAAACGAGCCTCTTCATTATACTCCTGCAGTTACTGTCTGCCCTGCTTCAATTGTTTGTTGTGTTCCCACTAATTCAATTGTCACTGCTTTTGACCCTGTATTTGTGAGTGTTACTTCTGTTTGTGAAACTGTTACGAGCAACACTTGTCCTTGCCAATAAAGTTTAAATGTTAACTCATTCCAGTTGGTTGGTAATTTTGGTTGGATACGTAGTTTTCCACCAAGCATACGGACACCAGCAAATCCCATCACAACACATTGCCAAATTCCACCAAGTGATGCTGCGTGAATTCCGTGATCTGATGTATTCATCGCTGGACCTAAGTCGATTTCTGCCGCACGTGAGAATAACTCATAAGCTAATTTTGGATCATTTAAATCATTCGCTAAAATACAGTGTGTTGACAATGATAATGATGAATCATGTAATGTTTTTGGCTCGTAATAGTTGTAGTTTGCTAATTTTACTTCTTGGCTGAATTTATCTTCTAATAAGAAGAATAATGCCATGATATCTGCTTGTTTTGAAACTTGCATTTCATTCACTTGATCAAGGCTATATTCTAAGAACATTGATCCAACTTTTGTTTGGTTTTTATATTTTGTTAAGTCAATAATTTCTTTTGTTAGGTATGTATCATCTTGTGGGACAAGTAATTCCTCATTTGGTTGTGGTAAATAAATTTTCCCAACGCGCTCTTGCCATAAAGTCATCGATGCTTCTAATCCTAATTTTTCATTCAGTGCTGCAAATAACGCTGGTTTTTCCATTTTAACAACTTCGTAATATTCCATTGCTAATTCAATATTGTGGAATGCCATGTAGTTTGTGAAAGCATTGTTATTGACATGCTCTTTGTATTCATCAGGACCGATAACATTGTTAATTCCGTAGAATTGTGTTTCTTCGTTCCATTCTAAGCGACTAATCCAGAAACGAGCTGTGTCAAATAACATCTCATATCCAAAATCATCCATAAATGCTTGATCACCAGTAATCATGTAATATTGCCAAACAGCATTCGCAATATCAGCTGTGATATGTTGTTCAATGAATCCAGACCAGATTTTCGTTTGTTTTCCTGTGATAACATCAACTGCTCCCCAAACCGGTGTTACTTCACCATCTGTTGGCCAAGCTGCTTCCCACGGATACATTGCACCTTCATAACCGTTTTCTGCGGCTTTTTTACGAGCACCAACTAATCCTTGGTAACGGTATTCTAATAATGATCGCGCTGTTTCTGGGTTTGTATAGATAAAGTATGGTAAGATGAACACTTCAGTATCCCAGAATGAATGACCTTTATAACCTTCGCCACTTAAGCCTTTGGCTCCAATTCCCATACGTGAATCGTGTGCTGGCGTCATCACTGTTAAGTGATATTGTGCAAAACGAATTGCTAATTGATCAAATGTTCCTGGTGCATCAATTGTAATTGGTGCTTGATTCCACACGTGTGTTTGCCACGCTTCAACATGTGCAACGCGTAATGCTTCAATTCCCATTTCGGCTGCTGCTTGCAATCCTGTTAAGGCAACTTGTGTTAACTCTGCTAAGCTTTTCTCTTCTAGACCAAGATCACGGCTTGTGTGAATCGTTGATAATTTCTCAAAGCGGAAAGTTTGACCGACTGGTACATTTGTCGCATATGTTAACCATACTTTACGACGATCCATATCCATACGTCCTTGTGCAACTTCTTCACCGCCAACTGTTATGTTGTGACATGTGGTAACTACAATATCAACTTGTGATTCTGTTGTTGTTTGGACTAATTGAATAAATTTTTTGTCATAAATACGACGTTCACCTTCACTAAAGTGTTGTGATCCTGTATTTGACATTTGCGCATTGATTCCTGATAAGACTTCAAACTCAATATCTGCTGTTAATGGTGTTACTTCCATTGTATTGGCAATCAAATGTTTATTTGCTAATGAGATAAAACGGTTAAACTCAAAGCGAATTTCTTTTCCCGCTGGTGATGTCCAAACAAATGAACGCGTTAATTGTGCAGTTTTGACATTTAACTCACGAACATATTCTTTAACTTGACCGAATTCTAATGAGAAACGTTCACCATCAACTTTAATAGTTAAGCCAATCACATCAGCAACGTTTGGTAATTCTGTGACTTCATGCTCATCAAATTTATTAAATGTTCCAGCAATAAACGTATCACGAACTTCCCCAACATATGTCTCTTCTGTCGCTGAACGCATCCCCATGTAACCATTGCCAAGGCACATAATTGCTTCACATTTTCCTAAATGTTTTGTTGAAAATGCTGTTTCTGAAACGATCCAGTTTTCAAATTCGCCTGTTCCACGTGTGTAATTCATCATAATGTTTGTACTCCTTTTTATCTCTTACTTCATTTCTCTGTTTCGAAAACGTTTTAGTGAAACCGTTTTAAAAAAGTTTTATTCTAGATAAAACCTTTTCTTCTGCCCCTGTCCTGTTTCTCGAAGTTCAAATTTACTATTATTTTTTCGAAAACGTTTTAGTAATCTGTAAAAATAAGAATCAACTGAGTGTGTTGATTTTTTCTTACTTTTTCATAATCTTCCTTTTTCGGAAACCGTTTTCCTTACAGTTGTGATTATACTACCTTAACACTTTCTCTGTCAACAACTTCATACATTAAAATTTTATGAGTCCCTTTTTTCGGTGTTTCAATCAATTCTACTAACATTTTACAAGCTTCACTTCCAAATTGATGAAAGTTTTGGCGAACTGTTGTTAACTTTGGTGTTACATATCGAGCTAAATCAATATCATCAAATCCCACAATTGATAAATCATCAGGAATCTTTACTCCCAGTTCTTGGCAACGGCGCATAAAACCAATTGCCATCAGATCACTCATGCAGAATACTGCCGTAACCTGTGGATTGACTTTTAAATAGCGTTCAGCTAATTGATATGCTTCTTGTTCTGAAAAGTTCGCCATCATCATTGCTTCAGGACGGAGTGGCAACTTTGCGGCTTTTAATGCTTGTTGGTAGCCTAACTCGCGTTCTTCAGTGACCATTGCTAGGTGATTCCCACCAATCAAACCAATTTCTTGATGACCTTTCGCAATTAAATTTTCCACAATTGTCTTTGCTGCTTCCACATTGTTAATCCCAATACTCGCTACTTTTTTGCCGATGACTGGAGCATCGATAATCACACACGGAATTTCGCTCTTAATAATTTCTTGCAAATAGCGATCAGTTGTTCGAATTCCGTGAATAATCACACCGGCCACATTTCGATCGCGACAAAATTGATAATACGACCGTTCTTGCTGTTGGGCTTGGGTTGTCGTAAAGACAATCAACTCATATTCTTCTTTTGCCGTTTGGGCAAAGGCCCCTTGCATCAAGCGAAATGAAACCGCATCTTGACTATTCGCGTCTTCAAAGTTGGAAAATAAAAAAGCGATTGTTTTTGTCTTTTTTTGTGACAAGCTTTTCGCAATTACATTTGGAGCATAGTTGAGCTCTTTTGCTGCCGCCAAAATTTTGGCTTTGGTTTTTACACTGATATCACTATATTCATTAAAAGCTTTTGATACCGATGAAACCGATACGCCAGCTAATTTTGCTACATCATGGATTGAAGCCATTTCTTCACTTCCTTTTTTTCATTTTTGAGTGTACATGTTGTATTATACCAATTTTGACAAAAAAAAGAACAGATAAATTAGAAATCGCTATCACAATTCCAGTCTACCCCTTCCTTTTTCATTGAAGTTTTCAATATTATTTTCAAGTATCAAACTCTTCGTTCACCTTTAATATCTTGCTTTCACCGAGTTTCATTCCTAAATATTGCTGCATAGGCATACGTGTTACTTCCACACACATTTCAGAATTACTTAAAAATTTTTCAAGTAATTTTTTCATGAAAGGATGTCGTTTTTTTATTGTATTTAACAACACATTTGCGCTCACACCGCTTCATTCACGCGAATAAGAACTGCTTGATACGGTTGGAGTTTGCAAGCCTGTCGTGTATGCTCAAACTCTACATAGTTATTAACAATCACTTCGCCAATTTCGAAATCTGGTAATATCACATCACTTTCTTGTCCATAAAAATTACAAAGTACTACGAGCTTTTCTGTCGGCGTTGCTCGGATGTATCCATAGACTGTTGGATGATCGGCAACAACTGCTTGGAATGACCCTTCACTAATTGCTTGTGATTGTTTGCGTAATTGAAGCAATTGTTGATAAAAACTAAAAATTGATTGTGGCTGTTGAAGCACTGTTTCCGCATTGATTGTTTCATAATTGGCAATGACTGGAATCCACGGTGTCCCTGACGTGAAGCCAGCATTTTTTGTTGTATTCCATTGCATTGGTGTTCGTGAATTATCACGGGATTTCACTTGTAAGATTGCGAGTGCTTCCTCACTTGTATAGCCTTTTTGTTGTAAGTTCTGATAAGCATTTAAGGCCTCGACATCTCGGTATTGGTCGATACTCGTGTAATACGCATTTGTCATCCCTAATTCTTCACCTTGGTAAATATATGGGGTTCCTTGCATCCCATGAATAGCTAGTGCGAGCATCGTTGCTGATTCATACGGGTACTTTTGATCATCACCAAAACGCGAAATTGCTCGTGGTTGGTCGTGGTTACACCAGAATAAGGCGTTCCAACCATTTCCAGCTTGCATTCCGAGTTGCCAATCGTAAAATAATTTTTTTAATTGTTGAAAATCAAATGGTGCTATCGCCCATTTTTCTCCATTAGGGTAATCAACTTTTAAATGATGAAAGTTAAATGTCATTAATAATTCGTGATTGTCGGGATTTGTGTAACGTTGACAATGTTCAATTGTTGTGGAAGACATTTCTCCTACTGTAAAGGCATCGGGATAATGAGCAAACACTTCTGTATGCATTTCTTGTAAATGTTCATGAATCCTTGGTCCATCCGTGTAAAATTTACGTCCATCAGCCATTGGTGTTGCTAGTGTGTCGTTAGGAAATGCTTGATCTTTTGATAACAGATTAACCACATCTAAACGAAACCCGGCAATGCCTTTCTCCATCCAAAAACGCATCATTTCATAAATTGCTGCTCGTAATTTCGGATTTTCCCAATTGAGATCAGCTTGTGTAACATCAAATAAATGCAAGTAATATTGCTGTAAGTGCGGGACATACTCCCATGCTGAACCTCCAAACTTTGATTGCCAATTCGTTGGTGCTGCTCCATTGACACTATCACGCCAAATGTAGAAATCATAATACGGACTCTCTGGTCCTTTAGCAAGCGCATCTTGGAACCAAGCATGGTCAGTTGAAGTATGATTCACGACCATATCCATAATCAGTTGCATGCCGCGAGCATTTACATCATTCAATAAGGCTTCAAAATCAGCCATTGTTCCAAATAAAGGATCGATCTGCTTATAATCAGCGATATCATAACCATTATCTCGTTGCGGTGATACATAAATTGGTGTCAGCCACAAAATATCAACACCTAATGTTTGCAGATATGGTAATTTCGCTTTGATTCCTTGAATATCTCCAATCCCATTTCCCGTTGTATCAAAAAAACTTTTTGGATAAATTTGGTAAACTGTTTTATTTTTAAATGTTTGCATCATGTTTACTCCCCAGTTTTATTTTCTTTTTTTCTTGCTTCAAAAATAAGTGTCAGCCCAAACGGAATAATGATTGCTAACGCAATCACACCAAGATACCGCGACCACATTGCAACTGGTATCGAGAGAATTGCTGGCAGTCCGCCAATACCAATTGCATTCGCCTGAATTTGCAAGACAACTGAGCAACCACTCGCAATTCCCGAGCCAATCAATGCAGCATAAAAAGCAGATTTTATTGGGAGATTAATCCCAAACATTGCCGGCTCTGTCACTCCACCAACAAGTGCTGCTTGCGTTGCTTCACCTGCTTGTTGTCGTTTCGTTTTTTGGCGATACTTCACATACATTGCCAGTGCTGCTGAACCTTGAGCGATATTGCTCAAAGCAATCATTGGCCAAATCATTGTTCCCCCCATTGCGATTAATTGTAAATCAGCCAACAAAAATAAATGGTGAAAACCAGTTAATGTCAGTGGTGCATATGCAAAACCAAATAACATTCCTGTTAAAAACCGCCATGGTCCACCAAAGAGGACACGCAAAAATTCACCAAGACCAAAGCCAAGTACTTGTGTTATTGGTCCAATAATCAGAAAAACGACTATGAGTGTGAATAGTAAACTGAATACCGGTACAAGGAGAACTTTGAAAAGGTCTGGTATTTTACGTGTGAGGAATACTTCTGTTTTGGCAATAATCAATCCAGCTGCGATTGCTGGTAATACTTGGCCACTATATGTCAAACCTGGTATTGTCAAGAATCCAAAATTCCAGACATCACTAGTAGTAGCTACTGTCTGCGAAAGTACCAATGTCAGACCAACGACAATTCCTAGTAGTGGTGAACCACCGAAACGTTTGCTCGTCACAAAAGCGACTAGTACTGGTAAAAACATAAAAATTGCTTGGCTTAAAAGCGTGAGTACCTCACTGAAAATTGCCAAATTCGGAACGGCTATCAACAAGCTCATACCATTAAATTCAATCTCTGTTAGTACCGTTTGTAGCCCTATCACCAAGCCACCGGCGATGACAACTGGTAAAATGGGAATTAAAATTTCTGCCAAAGTTTGAATAAGCCTCTGGTACCAACGCTTAGTTGGTTGTGGTGCTTGAGCAACTGCTTTTGGTGCTTGAGTATCGTGCAAGACGATTGCTGCATAGACCTCTTGCACCCCAGGACCAATAATAATTTGAAACTGCCCAGACTGAAATTGACTTCCCTTCACTACTGTCAACTCGTTAATTCGGGTTTGATTTACTTGACTCTCATCGTGTAAAACAATCCGTAATCGGGTTACACAATGGGTGATGCTATGCACATTCTCCGCTCCACCAAGAGCGATTATTATTTCATTTGCTAATTGTGTCTGTTTTCCCACTTTCAATTCTCCCTTTTGATCTTACTATTTGTAATTCTAACTTGTTTAAACAAGTTGGTCAACGGTCTTTTTTACAATTTTTTCCTGAATGAAGCTGTTTTTCTGTCCTTGGTTTCACAGATATTTTATGTTACGATTGAAAATATGATTTATAAGGTAAAGGATGACAGAACGTGGCAAAAAATAAATATTTTGAGATTTATCAAGAAATTAAAGCGGATATTACTACTGGTACCTATCCTACTGGAAGTAAACTCCCTTCAGAACATACCTTATGTGATCACTATCAAGTTAGCCGCAACACGGTGCGTCGTGCCCTCGATTCCTTGGCCCAAGAAGGGTTTGTCACAAGTGTTCACGGAAAGGGTGTCTTTGTTATGGACAAACCACCAGTCTCACTTTTAGTTGGTGGCTTACACAGCTTTTCTGAAGCAAGTGAGCAAGCTCATGCTGTCATTCAGACAACAGTTCCTTTTTTTGAGTCCTTGCTTGTTGACTCAACCCTCTCACAAAAAACGGGCTTTGCCGTTGGTACGACTTTAGTTCATCTGATTCGAATCCGTGTGCTTGATGGCATACCCGCTATTTTAGATGAAAATTATTTCGATGCAACACTAATTCCCGGAATGAATACCGAAATTGCCCAAAAGTCAATTTACAACTATATCGAACATACACTCAAACTTAAAATTCATGGTGCCCAAAAAACAATTGCGATTGAACCAGCCACTCAAATCGATGAACACTATCTCCATGTGGACACTCATCAACTCATGGCAATTATCAAAACACACGTCTACCTTGACAATGGACAGCAATTCGAATACACAGAATCACGTCATTTACCTGAGCGTTTTGTTTTCCAAACATTTGCTCGACGATAATCCGCCAATAGAAAAAGGTATGAAAATTGCATTTCATACCTTTTTTCTATTGGAGTCGTCAACATTACCCAACATTTGGATAGCTGCGAATAATTGTGCTTGCACCCTGTAACTGGTAGTCCCCCAATGCCGCCGGAATGAGTATACTGTCACCGGTTGTCATGTTAACTGTGAGTTCATCACTTATTAGTAACGCGTGTCCAGCTACACACGTTAAAATTGTAAAATGTTCTGGCGTACTTGTACACATCATTTTTTCTGTCATCACGAGTTCTTCCATAATAAAATAATTATTTTCACACAAACGTTTTTCACTATAACCATCATAATTTTGGCGTGGATTCATTTTCGCATTATGTGTTTCCACTGTAAAATCCGTCACTGCAATACCTTGCTGAACATGAATTTCGCGTGGACGTCCATAGTCATACAACCGATATGTGACATCACTATTTTGTTGAATTTCAAGTAATGTTACTCCAGCGCCAATTGCATGTACGCATCCATTGGGAATTAAAAAACAATCACCAACTGTGACACGAACTCGATTCAAATAAGGCAATAAATCCGTTCCTATTGTTAAAGCTGTTTGGTAGTCCTGTTCACAGCCAGGTTTGACACCAATAATGAGTTCTGCTCCTTCATCAGCAGCTAACACATACCAGGCTTCGGTTTTGCCAAGTTGATTTTCATGTTCCTGTGCGTATTCATCACCTGGATGCACTTGGATTGATAAATTTTCATCAGCCGTAATTACTTTGACTAGTAATGGAAATGTTGCTGCTGTGACTTTCGTTCCGAGTAAGAGCTCTTGATAGGTAGCAATTATTTCGCCAAAAGTTTTCCCCTTATCACTCCCGTTCGCAACAACACTAGTTCCATTCGGGTGTAAGGCAACATCCCAACTTTCGCCGATATTCCCGCTAGGTAAGTTTTGGCGGATTTTCTCTAACGCTCTTCCACCCCAAATTTTTTCATAATATAAATTTTCAAATTGAATTGGATACATATTATCTCTCCTTACATAAAACCCCTCTCTGTGACTAGAGAGGGGTTTTTATTTTTTTAAAACTCTTGAGTATTTGTTGCTTCTTCTGATTCTTGCTTATAGTTACGAAGATCCAACGCTTTCAAGAATGGGAACCAAATAACGAAAACAATAGCCATTTGGACGAGTTGCAGTACGCCCCCTTGCCACGAATTCGTTGCGAGCATTCCACTTAAGAAGACCGGAGTCGTCCAAGGTACTGCTACCCCTGTCGTCAATGGTACAAGCCCCGATGACATGGCAAAGTACGCGACAAATGTAGCAACTAACGGTGCAACAATCCATGGAATTAAGATGACTGGATTTAATACAATCGGCATCCCAAAAATCACTGGTTCATTGACATTGAAGATTGCTGCTGGTGCTGATAATTTTCCGATTTCTTTAAGTTGACGGCTCTTCATGAACAGTAAAATAGCAATCACGACTGCGAGTGTCATCCCCGTTCCCCCTAAGCCAACTGTAAAGGTTTCGATAAACTGTTTGTTCACAATGTTTGGTAACACTTCACCAACTTGGAAAGCATTTAAATTTTCTAATGATAAGGTATTCCAGATTGGATCTAATACGGAATTGACAATGATTTGACCATGTAATCCAAAGAACCACAGTAATTGAATTGCTAAAATCGCTAAAATTGTTGCTGGCAATCCTTTTCCTAATGCTGTTAATGGTGCTTGAATGATTTGGTATACAAAATCATGGGCATTTTCCCATGGGGTAAATGTGAAAACAAGACGAAGGATTAAGAAAACTGTCAGTGTTACAAGTGCTGGTAATAAGGCAGCGAATGATTTTGCTACTGCTGGCGGAACTGAAGGTGGCATTTTGATAATCCAATTCTTCTTAACAATAGCCGCATATAAGAAGGCTGCTCCAAACGAAGCGAACATTCCGATGAACATTCCTTTTGCCCCTAAGCGCTCAATCGATAACACGTTTGTAACGACTTCTCCACTTGCTGTCGTCATATCGAACGGTGTTAACAAGAAGAAGGCAACCAGTGCAATGGCCGCACCGAACAATGGCTCAACTTTTTTATACCGACTTGTATAATACCCAATACCAAGGCTTACAAAAATTGTCGCAATTGACATTGTCGCTGTCGCTGCTGGACCAAGCATGTCTTTCAAGGCATTCACTGCATCGATACCAATTAAGGCATCTAAATATGGGAAGTTGGCAATGACTAACATCACCGATCCAAAGATTGTTAGCGGGAAGGCTAACATAAAGGCATCACGTAAAATCATGAGGATGACATTATTGTTCAGCTTATCCCCAAGTACCATAATTTTGCTTTCAATTTTTTGATACAAATTCATTTTTTCTCCCCCTTATTTGACTACTTATTCGTGAGTAATTCGTGTGCTTGTTGTAAAACGGCATTTCCATCACAACGCCCATATGCCACAATGTTAATCACGTCAATTGGAACATTCAGTTCTTTTGATTTATCTTCAAATTTTGATTTCAGAAAACGCATTTGTGGTCCAAACAGGACAACATCAGCTTTTTCCATTTCAGTTGGCACTTCATGTTGACCAACTGCCCAAATTTCCATTTCTTTTCCTTGTGCAGTCGCCGCTTCTTTCATTTTGTTGACTAATAAGCTCGTTGACATTCCCGAAGAACACGCTAATAAAATTTTCATTACACAACCCTCCATAATATAGGTGTATTTTAAACGTATTTGTGTACACCAATTTCTTTCATGTTTAATATATCACTTTTTTAAATCGCTAGCAAGCGTTTTCTTGATTTTTTAAAAATTTTTACTTGGCGAGCAAAGCTGCACCTAAAACTCCGGCAGCATCTCCGCACTCAGCAATAACAATATTCAGATATGGTTGGACAGTTGGATAGACACGCTTTCGCATTTTCTGTCCTATTTTTTCCACAAAATTAGGATTATGTAAGGCGACACTACCACCAATAACGATCACACTCGGATCAATAATGCCTTGTAAGCTTGCCAAAAAATTTGCCAACTTATCGCTCACATATTCTAAAAGTTCATAGGCTTGTGGATTCCCTTGTTCAGCTAAGCGAAAAACATCCGCTGTTGTTTTCACTGGCAAACCACTTTGTAGTGCTAGACGATAAATACCTGTTCCTGATCCAATTCGTTCAACGCTTCCTTGAATTGTATTGCCTTCAACCGTATTTGTATCATCGACAATAACATTAGCCACTTCACAAGCTAATCCATGGGCACCACTAAAAATTTGTTGATGTATCACTAGACCAGCACCAATCCCCGTAGATACTGTCATAAATTGTACAATTTCGTGAGCTTTTCCCGCTCCTAAAACGGCTTCTGCAAGTGCTGCACAATTCGCATCATTGTCGATTTTCACTTCTGTTTGAGATTTTTCGGATAAATACGCTACTAACGGAAAATAATGCCATCCCGGTAAATTTGGGGGTGTTAAAATCGTTCCTGTTTGTAAATCGAGCGGTCCAGGACAAGAAACACCAATTGCTGTATACTCTGCAGCAAATGTTGCAATGATCTCTAACACTGCTTGAAGGTGGCGTTCAGGGTTTTCTGTATCTGTTTTCATTCGTTGTTGCTGCTGAATAATCCCATTTTCGACTAATGCAATTCGGGTTTGTGTACCCCCAATATCAATACCAATTGTTGCCATCTTTATTCTCCTTTTGATTGATTATTTTGTAAAAAATTGACTTTTGCCCCTAATAAATTCGCATCATTGTAAAATTGACTGACTGTACAGAGTGGAGTAATGGCATGAACCATTCCCTCGCCTGTCATAATTTCACTGACTTTTTGATTGATTTGTTGAATGAAATCTGGTCGTTGTGAAATTGCACCACCAAAGACAATCACTTCTGGATCATATGTATACTGGACATTAATCGCTCCTAATGCTAAGTAAAAGTAAAATTGTTCAACTGCTGCTTGTACTGGCGGTTCCTTTTGTGCTAATTCAAAAACTTGTTCACCATCAATGGTCATATCTTGCTTTATATCTTGAACATGACGAACAAGTGCTGCTGTTGAAGCAACTTGACTCAATGTCTGAACGCCATTTTGAGTAGCAACTAGCATATAACCAAATTCACCTCCATGTAAGTGACTCCCATGATGAATTTTTTTATCTTTGGTGATTGTACCGCCAACGCCACTTCCGATTACCATCGTACAAATATCACTATTGTCTTTTGCTGCACCATAGTAAATTTCAGCTAATGCTGCGCAATTCGCATCATTTTCAATTGCAATTGGGAGCCCTGTTCGTTGAGCTAAATCAGCTTTAAAATTTGGGCCATGAATTGCTTGTAATGCCGAAGCACCACCAATAATTCCAGTTTTAGTATCGACAGCACCTGGTGATGCAATTGCAATTCCTTGAATATTTTCAGCACCATAGTTATCTTGCATCTCTTTTGCAAAGTTCGTAATTATTTGATAAATACTTTCAATTTCATCGATGACTTTCACCGCTTTTTTCTCTGCAAGTTGATTTTCTTGATTAATCACAGCAAGTTTAATTGCACTTCCACCAATATCAACACATACTAACATTCGTTTCCACCTCAATTTTTCCCACAATTAAAAGCAGCCCTTCTTTTGAAGGAAAAACTGCTTTTCATGTTTATTTATCGTTATATTCAAATCCTTGATTTTCAACAATGCTTTTTAACCATTGTCCTGATTTTTTCGGAATTCGGTTTTTTGTTTCAAGATCTAAGCGATAGAATCCATAGCGACGTTTAAATGAATTCAACCATGACCAACAATCAATAAATGTCCAGTTATGGACACCAAAACAATTGGCACCTGCTTCCATTGCTTTTGCCAGTTGAACTAAGTGTTCTTCTAATAAAGCGATTCGGAACGAGTCATCAACAACACCATCAATTGGTGCACCCTCGCTCTCAAGATCCATCGCAATCCCAATCTCTGATAAGAACCACTTAATATTCCCATAATTGTGCTGAATATTTTGGGCAATATCATAAATTGCAACTGGCTTAATTTCATTGTTATCACGGAATGGATTGAAGCGTGCACCTTCTTCAATATAATATTCGAAGAACATTTCTGGTGTGAAGTAGTCAAGCTCATAAGCTGTCGTCCGTGCACGAACACGACGTGGCACATAGTAATTGACCCCGATAAAATCAAGTGGTGCATTCAAAATAATCTCGATTTCAGCTTCTGTATATTCCGGTAATGCATGTAATGCTCGTAAAATACTAACTAATTCCGCTGGAAACTCACCTTTCACCATTGGATCTAAAAATGAACGGTTAAAGAAGAGATCTGCATATTCAGCTGCTAATTTATTGTGTGGTTGCTCATCACATGTATATGTTGGCGTCAAATTTAAAATTGTCCCAATTTCTGCCTCAAGTTGAAGACCTCGGAAAGCTTGTACTGTTTTCGCATGCGCCAACATGGTATTGTACGCTACTTGAACCGCAAGTTTTCCATCTTTTTTAGCTGGATAATGGAAATCATATAGATAACCACCTTCAACCGGGACGATTGGTTCATTGAATGTCGCCCAATATTTCACACGGTCACCAAAAAGCTGAAAACACGCAACTGCATATTCAACAAATTTATCAACAACGATTTTACTTTCAAACCCACCATACTGTTCTTGCAACTCAATTGGCATATCAAAATGATAGAGATTTATCATTGGTTCAACACCATTAGCAATCATCGCATCAATATACTGATTGTAAAAGCGCACTGCTTGTTCATCGATTTCACCTGTCTCAAAATTTTTGATGAGGCGGCTCCATTGAATTGATGTTCGGAAGCTATTCATACCGATTTCTTTCATTAAACGAACGTCTTCTTCGTAGCGTTGATATGTTTCACACACTTCTGCACTCGAGATACCACCCCAGAAACGCTCTGGCTCTGTTTCAAACCAATAATCCCAAATTGACTTATTCGTTTTTTCAAAATTCCCCTCTGTTTGGACACCGCTTGTGGCTGCTCCCCACATAAAATCTTTTGGAAATGTTACTTTCATCTTTATCGCTCACTTTCTCATCTATGTTGCTTACTTGCAAAATGCACACATCTAAAATTGGTGTATACAAATCTTTTCTCTTTCATTATAAATCGTCTTTTTTACAAAAGCAAGCGTTTTCTTGTGTAAAAAAATAAATCGCTTGGGTTTTCCCAAGCGATTTACGGTTCTGTATTTAAAATGTCGCAAGTTTTAATAGCTTTGCATGTTCATAATGATGGACTGATTTCGAAACTTCAAAAATTGTCCCATTTGTTAAAAAGACAGTACTATCGAGTATGAGTCCTGGTTCATTGGTTTCCAGCCCTAATTGATCCGCTTGTTCTTGTGTTAATTTATCTGCATAAATAACTTTATCGGCGAATCCAATTGTGAGTTTAAGATCATCAATGATATAGCTGTAAATCGATGAACGGACAATTTCTTCATTTAAATACGGAATAATATCCTTATTAAAGTAAGTGTATTCAACAGCAAATTTTTGATCGTTAACTGTACGAAGGCGCTTTAAGTAATACACTTTCGTTCCAACTTCACACCGCATTTTTTGAGCAATCTCAGCATCTGCTTCGATAATTTCTAAAGAAATCATTTTTGCTTCAACTTTTTTATCCGGATAATCTCGTGTTAATCCCCGGACATTTTCTAAACTGACATAATCCATAAGTGCTGACTCGCGAACAAAAATCCCACTTCCTTGAACTTGATAGACATATCCTTTATTGACTAGAATCGCAATTGACTTTCTTAACGTCGTTCGACTCACACCATAAAATTGAATTAAGTCTTCTTCTTTCGGTAACTTTTTGGTTTCACTATATTTTCCTGAGAGCAAATCTTTGATGATATCATTTGCTATTTTTTTATAAACTGAACTCACTTTGCTTCATTCCTTTTTTTAAACATCACTACGAATTATATCAAAACTTCTTTCGGAATAACAGATACATCCAATTAAATTCACTACCACGAAAAAAAATTTCGCGTACTGTTCGAGTTAGCCTTGTGATTTTTCAAGACTGAAATTAATGGACTTCAAATTCACAATTCGCACTACTACAGCCTTTATAGTGTCCAGTTGGACTGTTTTTGAGCATTAAAATACTCCCACATTGTGGGCAAATACCATTATGAATTTTTTCGGCAGAAACTTTCTCAATTTCTGTCATCCGTTGATATAAACGTTGTCGATTTACCGGTTCACTAATCGTAATCCGTCTCAAAATTTGTGAACTTTGAATAACTTCTTCGCTTGTCAACACACTTTCTTGCTGATCTTGAATCACCTGGCTAATGTCTTTTGCATGAATAGCTCGTTGTTGTCCTAATACTTGGAATTTTGCTGTTCTGGGAAAAATTGCCATCGCAATAAATGTATCATGATCTAGTGTTAAAATCCGTTCAAGTTCTCTTCCATCAGTATGTAGCTGATAAAAGGGATTGGCAAATGTTTGTTTCCTAAACCGACTTTTTTGTAGCCATTTCTTTTTCCATTCATTTCCATAAATTTTCCCGATATAGTTAAAATTTTGAATTAAAAAGACTCCTTGTGGTGCCAGTACAACTGCATCAATTGCACATAGTCCTTGCCCCGTTGGAATCATAAAATCATGAATGATTTCGATTCCAGACTGTTGCAATTTATTGACTTGCTTGCGAATTTGCCGTTTTAACCACCAAAGCCGTAATTTGCTAAAATTCATAACCAGACCGTACACTACTGCGATTATTCCCCCAACAATCAGTATCAGTTGTGTTACTTGCGTAATATTCATAAAAAAGACCCCCTTCTTTCCATGAAGTTGTTACTATTCTACTGAACTTAGCAAAAAAAGACAAGGTATTCCCGCTGATAGTCGTCAATACCTCTTTGCTTTCGCTATTATAATTTTAGTTCAATTCTGAACAACAAACTTAGTTACTTATTGATTCGAGCTATTCGCCATTTTAAGAAATGCGAACCGACTACAATTCCGAAATAGGCTGCACAAATACTAAGTCCCACATCTAAAATCATAAAAAGCATCGCTTGTTGATATTGTTGTTGCTGCAATAACAGTACCGTATCATACGTGAAAGAAGAAAAAGTTGTCATTCCTCCGCATAATCCCGTTGTTAAAAAGCTTTTCAGTTGTTGGTGCCAGTGAGATTTTTGCCATATTTGTGTCAAAAAAATTCCAATTAAAAAAGCACCTAAAATATTCACAAAAAATGTACCTAGAGGAAAGAGTGGTAAGACAGTTTGGTTGCCTATATGCTCAAATCCCCAACGAATGATTCCACCACAAAATCCACCGAGAAACACACCAAGATATAAATATTTCTTTCCCAAAAAAACCACCACCTTACCCGGTTGTTACCCATAAACCACTAAGAATCGCACATAACTACGAGCCAATGCTCATTACACCGTAAATGATTGCTTTTTTATATGTTTTATGGTGGACGTACTGAATAACTTCATAACTAAATGTTGAAAAAGTAGTAAATCCTCCACAGAATCCAGTCGTCAAAAAAATAAGTAATGGCGTTCCTTGCAAAACTGTCAAACCATAAAAAATTCCCAATAAAAATGAACCAAGAAAATTAGCAAAAAATGTACCTTTTGGAAAACCTTCCTGTTCTCCAAAATAATTACTCACAAAATAGCGTGCCATAGCACCAAATCCGCACCCGACACCAACTAGGATAAATTCCATTGCTCTCAACTCCCACATTCATTATACATCTTTTAGTTGCTCTTATCACCTTTTATCAACCCATACTGTGCCAAAACCCGATTCCGAAGCTGCTGATACTCGGATTCACTCAGGAGTTTTTGTTCATATGTTTGTTGTAAATCATGTAATTGCTGTTGTAATGTCTGAGGTTTTTGTACCTGTTGATTCCGTTGAAGATGAATGCGACTAATGAGCGTTGAACTGATAATTGTTGTTGGAATAGAAAAAACGGCAATTCCTAATAAGGATAATAACATGGCAATAATCCGACCAAACGTCGTAATTGGGTACAGATCGCCATAGCCTACAGTTGTAAATGTGATAAATGCCCACCAAAAAGCATCGAAAATATTCGCAAATTTATCGGGTTGAACGGGATGTTCAACGAGGTAAACGAGCACTGCTCCAGTCATTGCTAAACTCAAAATGATACTCAAAATTTGGAGCAATAATCGTTGTTGCTGTCGTAAAACTTGTAAAATTTGTTGGGGAATTTTCGTTGGCAAAGCATCTTTATTCGCCAAGATAAACCGAATAAACTTTAAAATTCTGGTTGCTGATAAAACTTGTAATCCAGCTGTCACCGAACCAAAGAGCGCCGTATTCGGCAAGAATAATTGTAAAATGGGAATACAGGCAAAGAGATCAATAATTCCAAAAAACGAATGCATATATAACCGCTTATTCTTTGCAAGCCGAATCCGCATTACATATTCTAGCACAAATAATCCCAAAATGATTACTTCTTGGAACTTCAAAAAATTTGTCAGCCAAATTAGTTCATTGGAAATGTAAGTCTGAACGGCAATTAAGAGAAAACTATAGATGGTATTGATGCGAAACAACAGAAAAAGTCGTTGTTCGCGGCGAGTTCGTTCACGCGCTGCTGTCGGTTGAATCAGTTTTTTCCACATTCGCATGCTCCTCTCCCTCAAAATGATACCTTTCCAAACCTTTGCCTTCAGAAAACTGTATATCTTTAGTATACCGTTTTCTAGCAAATGAATCTTGTTTTCTTCCTTAAAGCCTCAAAAACACTTCATAAGTTTGCTCCTTGTACTCACCTTTCTGATAAATTTGTTGTCGCAGATATTTTTTTCTTTTCTTGGTTTTATCCATTTTAGCAATAAAAAAACCAAAAAAATGACTTTTTCGCAATTAAGAATAAAAAAACAATTTTCCGGGTGATTTTTTATCCAAAATTCGTATTTTTCGCTTTGAAAACGATATTTGACTTGTTTTTTATTTGTTTGTATACTTAGCAAAGAAATAAAATGAAAGGTTTTTTCAAATGAATACTCTTAAAACAGGAATTTTTTTTCATGATTTACAAGTAAGTTGCTTCAGCCTTGCTGTTTTATTACCGGAAGTAATCATCTTTAGCTTTATTGCTGGGTTTCATCCTTTCACAGCATTAACAACGACTGTTATCCTCTCAGTGACGACTGCACTTTTTGGTAGTCGTCCAGCCATGATTACTGGTGCCGCGGCAGCGATGGCATTCTTATTTGCTGATATAAACCAAGCCTATGGCCTTAGTTATGTCTTGGCGACAACAATCCTTGCAGCCGGATTACAACTGCTATTCGCTATGCTAAAAGTACATATGATTGTCCATTTCATTCCTAAGGCTGTCATTTCTGGGTTTCTCAATGCCTTAGCTTTCTTTATGATTAGCTCGCAACTCCCTTTTCTGTTCACCTCACCACTCACGCTTTTTCTGTTTGTTCTAAGCGTATTGGGCTATTTCCTTTTCCGTCACAATTTTGTACGCTTGCCACTAGCATTTGTCTTAATTAGCGGGAGTGTTTTGCTCAATACAGTTGCTACCCTTGAATTACCAACACTTGCACAAACGTTTCAAGCACCTATCGGAAATTGGCAAACATTACTCCAGTTTCCCTTTACGTTAGAAGCTTTCACCGCTATTTTTCCTTATGCGTTGACAATTGCGCTTGTCGGTATTTGCGAGTCGCTTTTAACGGCTAAAGTTGCCAATAAATCATTACATTCGACATGTAATAAACAGCAAGAAACCTTCGTTCTTGGCGTTGGTAATTTTATCACGGGGCTTTGTGGTGGTTTTGCTGGTTGCGGGATGATTGGCACGACGATAACACACTTACATCATGGTGGAGCAACACGCTTGAGTACAGTATTACCAAGCCTCCTCGCACTCACACTCTTTATCGGCTTCCCACAATTGTTTGCTAATATCCCACTTGTTGCGTTCGCGATTTTAGCGGTGTTCCTCGGTTTTTCACTCATCGATTGGTCGGGGCTCAAACGACTCCATCGGACGCCACCATTTGAAAGTTTGGTCATGGTGATGACGATGATAATTATCGTAACAACACATAATTTAGCTGCTGGGATTATTATTGGGATTATCGTGAGTGCTCTTGGCTTTGTGTATCGAGCTGCTAAAATTGAGATCACCTCAACAACACAAGAAAACCAGACGATATTTTTTGTTCATGGTGCCCTTTTCTTTGCTTCTTCCAATTATTTACTGAAGCAATTTGAAGTGACGTCACTTCCAAACCATATTTTACTTGATTTTTCGCAAGCACGAATTTTTGATGAGTCTGCAATTTTAGCAATTGATACCTTAATTGCTCGGCTAGAGCGCCAGGGTACAACTATTTTAATCCAAGGCGAAAGCCAGTCATGCCACGAAATGTTAAATCGCTTAGCTTATCATCGACATCCGAACGGACTAAAATCAATGCCCCTCCACTAATATAGTCTAATCTTACTTTTCTATTTGGAAGATTCGTAAAAAAAGCCAACATGACACATTTTTGTGTCCATGTTGGCTTTTTTTTGTCATGTCAGTCAGCTGCCATAAATGGTACCGTGTGCGGATACTCTCTACTCATGCTTCCCGCTTCAAAGCTCGAAAAATCGAAAACCGAGCCTCCATCTTTTGTGAAGTTCGGTTTTCTTATTTAGTTCTTTGTCAATTTAGTGGGTGGAAAAAGTTCGCATAATCATCAACTTCTCAGTACGTGCTAAGTTTTGAAATCCAAAGGCTTGATTTTTGGCTTGTTTCATTGAACGATTC
>JTLC01000056.1 GCA_000798955.1 Firmicutes bacterium ZOR0006
ACCGTGCGCGGGCACTCTCTTTTCTAAACATGCTTCCCACTTCAAAGCTCGAAAAATCGAAAACCGAGCCTCCATCTTTTGTGAAGTTCGGTTTTCTTATTTTTCATACCGCTTTGATGCTTCCCTTGATAACTTGGGGTAAGCACCGTGGTCAGCACTCTCTATGCTTTAAACGAGGTTCGCATTGCTAACTTCGACAAAACGAAAGCACTGCGTGAATTCTTTTTCAGGCAGTGCTTCCTTTTTTGTCATGTCAGTCAGCTGCCATAAATGGCATCATGCTCACACTCTCTACTTAAAACGTGCCTCTGCCTACAAACCACTGACAGACGTAAATATTCACCATGCACTGACTTTACATGTTCGTATTCACTTTCTGTCCTGTGTTTTGTTTTTCACCTTAATGCTTGGGGTGAAAATCGGCATCGGACACTCTCTCTTTTTAAACGTGCCTTGCACTTCGGGTTTCGTCAAAACGAAAATGTAGTCTCCATTTCCGTGGACAACTACATTTCCTTTTTTGACACACCAACCCGCTGCCATAAATGGCACCGTGCGCGGGCACTCTCTTTTCTAAACATGCTTCCCACTTCAAAGCTCGAAAAATCGAAAACCGAGCCTCCATCTTTTGTGAAG
>JTLC01000057.1 GCA_000798955.1 Firmicutes bacterium ZOR0006
GACAGTTACTCATTGCGAATTAGCTTTATCTGTAACTGTAAGAATTTTTAATTTTTTTGGTCCAATTTCTTGACATCGTACCACTTTTTATGTTCGAATCACCTAAAACATACTGTAATGGTTGCCCACTATTCACCGCATCACTTCCTAATAAGAAAGCTTGTTGATTGTTAATGCTGATGGCTAATTTATCACCATCTCCAAAGAATGTGTTTGGAAAAGCATATACCGTTGGATCAATGAAAGTTTCTGACCCAAATGTTCTTTTTGAAAATCCGTTTCCTAAATCAATTGCGTAAATCATAATAAATTCTCCTTTAGTGTGTTTTTATTTGTCTATGTTTCGATTGTAAATAAATCAAGTTGTCCTATTGTTGCATCCTTAACCCCAAGTTGCTCTTTTATTGTTTCTATTTTTGGTGGATCTGTAGCTTTACTGCATTGAATACATACTGTCATATACTGTTTGTAATTCATATTTGAAACTTTCGAATACAATGATTGTATTTCTTGCTTGGTGAAATGCCATGTTGTCATGGTTTTTTTGTCAAATACTGAAAATTTCAAATGTAATAATTCAATCCCTTTTAAAAATTGTGTTTTCGTCATTGAAATCATCCCTGTTTTACATATTCAAAATAAAATTCATCTTGATGATCTAACCATCCATGCAAATGTTCAAGTAATTCCCCAATTTTCATGAAATTTGCAATAGCTGCTTCTTCTAAATTACGATACTCTGCAATTACTTGACCTGTTTCAACATCTTTTTTTTGTACTTTCATATTTTTACCCCCTATTTTTCAATCAGAATAGCAATTCCTTCTAGTCCTAATGCTTTTGCTGTATCAATAGCAATAACTCTATACATTGCATATTCCCGATTATGTGATTGCTTTGTGTTAGCAATAATCTTCAAATTATTGCCAACTTCTTGAGTTAAATAAACATCTCCTGTTAACACTGATAAAACTTCATAAACTCTCATATAGCCACCTCCTTCTACGCATATAAAATATCAAATACTTGTTGATCATAATCTGAAGCCCATAAATGATTTTGACCTGTCAGCAAGTCGAATAATTCACAAGCATCTAAATTTTTGTAATTTTCATCAGCAAGTACTTTTTTAGTGTATGCAGCAATATTTTGAACCTCACCAAATGTACCCAAAGTAATCAAACGAGTAACTAATTTTTGTTTTTTTAGTTGCTCTTTTTTCTTTTCTTCGTTAAGTGCATCTTGTTTAGCAAAATATTGTTTCTTCTGTTCGACACATTCTTCATACGTTACGCACGTTTCAGATAGACGTTTGATTGTAGCTGTTATATATGCCCAATTTTGCTGTGCATCTTTTCCTTTTACACTCTCAAGTGCATATTGAACAACACCTTCTGGATATTTGCTAATGAGTCGATTAAACGTTGCTTTATCTTTTGAGCTTGGATCAACAAATGTATTTAAAAATTGCTTTTCAGCTTCTGTTTGTTCTAGCGCCATCACAACATCATCTTCTAAACGTTTTAAAAGCCCCTCTAACGGTTTTTCTTGCTCTTCATGAGTCAGCGTAAAGAATTTAACTACAAGCTCTCTAACAGCATTTTCCGCATGAATTTCGTAGGCTTTAGATGTTAAAGATAATAATTCTAATTCAGATACGTCTAATTCACCGACAATCGCTTGAAATTGCTTTGCAATCTCTTTATGTATCAATGAATTGTCAAAAAATAAATTTTGAGTATTCAGCGTATATGAATTTGCTTCTTGCATTCCTAACTCGTTAAATACTGGCTCAACAACTAACAGTTGTTTTTCTTGCAAACTTTTTATGTGCTTTAAAACAGTATGTTTTGATTTCACATGTAGTGTTTCCATTAATTTGCTAGTAGTTGGGAAGTTTTGGTTTTGTTCAGCTATCCGATATAAGGTCAGATAGAGTACTTTTTCCATCGGATTAAGTACTTGTGTATCAATTATTTCAACTGGAATTGCAACAAACGTTGGTTTCCGGTCTAATCTCAAGTTATTCATTTTCATCACCTAAACCAAAAATTTCTTCATATGTGAGAGTTGGATCTTTTTTCTTGAAAAAGTGAATAATTTTATCTATTTCATTCTTTTTGAATGATCTTTGCCCGTTTTCCTTCATTGAATATACTGATGTCGATATACTCAACAATTCACTTAATTCTTTTTGGGAAACACCGTATAAGGCACGTATTGATTTTAGTCTATTCATATTTTTTCCTAACCTTTGTTTTAACTTTATGAACCTATTGTATTATACGTTTCGTGTGAAGTCAACACAAAAACATTCACAACGTGTGAAAATATTCTATCTTTTAGTTAACTTCTTTCTTTATGTGTGTAATTTATGATTTAAAGTTATTGTAATCGTGCTTATCGTGTGAAATGTAATGTCATTAGATTTTTAATGTAAAATAAAATAAAAAGGAGGTTTTATATGGACAGCGTTGGTTCAAGAATCAAAGAGTTAAGAAGGCAAAATGGTTATACCGTTGATGATATATCTAAAAAATTTCAAATTTCAAAATCTACTATTTATAATTATGAAAATAATCATCGTGAAATGAGTTACGAAGTATTGATCAATTTTGCTAACTTTTACAATGTTCCCATTGATTACATTATTCAAGGTAACAAGGAAGAAAATAATAAATTAGTATCTACCTCGCTAAAATTATCAATCATTGGAAAAATACCTGCTGGAACACCTATAGAAGCAATTACAGTTTTTGATGGTCATGTTTATATTCCTGAAACAATTCATGAGAAGTATGGTAATGATTTGTTTGCTCTAAGAGTAAAAGGTGATTCTATGTCAAGGGTCGTTCCTAACAATTCAATTGCCATCATCAAAAAACAATGTTCTGTAGAAAATGGTGAAGTTGCGGTTATTTTAGTAGATCATAAAGATGCAACACTTAAACGTTTCTTTAGGCTGGATGATGAAACTGTTGTGCTAAAACCAGATAGCTATAGCGATGATTATGAACCTGAATTGATTAATTTAAAAAATGAAACTGTTGCAATTCTTGGAAAAATGATTTGGTATTGTTCTGATGATTATTAGATTGCTCATCTCTCTTGAGAAGTATAAGTATACTTATAAATAAGTATATTCTTTATATAGTATATAAGGGGTGCAAAAAATGCACTCCCTAACTTACT
>JTLC01000058.1 GCA_000798955.1 Firmicutes bacterium ZOR0006
TAGCCATTTTAGTTCCTCCGGGTTTTGGTATTTAAATTATACCATACTGTCTTTTACCTTTGGTCCAATTTATATTCTACATCCAATATCTACACTGGGGCAGATAAGAGTAAAAGAATTTATAGTAGCAAATACGCTTTGAGTGCCATAACATTTTGTGGGGAATGTGGTGATATTTACAGACGCACATACTGGAATGTTCATGGCAGAAAAGAATTTGTTTGGCGATGCGTTACAAGAATTGAGCAGGGTCCTGAAGTATGTAAGAATCGAACTGCAAAGGAAGGTGATTTATATGATGCTGTTATGACTGCTA
This sequence comes from Firmicutes bacterium ZOR0006, assembly GCA_000798955.1. Classification (GTDB taxonomy): domain Bacteria; phylum Bacillota_I; class Bacilli_A; order Culicoidibacterales; family ZOR0006; genus ZOR0006. The sequence continues at coordinate 317 of JTLC01000058.1, forward strand.
TTAATAGACTGCTTGCAGGCGGTGACAACATGATAAAAACACTGGAAGAAAACATTCATGCAGTAATCGGTGACACCACGGAGTATCAAATTTCAGAGATTAACATCTTGCTTGAAGAAAAGCAGAAAGAATTAATTAACCTTGCGAATAAAGGGAAAGACTATGAACCTCTTGCAGATGAGATTGATAACCTGCGTGGAAAACGTCAGACCCTTCTTGTGGAAGATGCATCATTAAGTGGTGAGAATGAGAGGATCAACGAGCTGATAGAATTTATCCGCAACAATAAATACCGTACCCAAAGATATGATGGTGCACTTGTAAGAAAGTTAATACAGAATGTTACTGTTTACGATGACCACTTTGTAATATGCTTTAAATCTGGCATTGAAGTTGAAGTATGAAAAAAGGAACTTAGATGGCCCATGACTCAGGAGTAGAGTTGTGGGCTTTTCTCTTGCTTATAAAAGACACTTGAATAAATGCTCATATAACTATTGACACATGAGAAAAAAGATCATATAATAAATACATAACGTATGAATACCTGTTCAAGTATTCAGATGAAATAGTTTAAAAAGAGGTGATAATATGACTGAAAAATTTAATTCAATTGAAAGATGTGACTGCAATGTAATTCATGAGGATATTGTAAATCAAGTTAGAGATAAAATGCCTCAAGAAGAAATCCTTTATGATCTAGCAGAATTATTTAAAGTATTTGGAGATTCAACACGAATCAGGATATTATGGGCTTTACATGAAGCTGAAATGTGTGTTTGTGATATCGCTGTATTACTTAACATGACACAATCAGCAATTTCCCATCAGCTGAGAGTTTTAAAGCAAGCTAATTTAGTGAAAAACAGAAAAGAAGGCAAAGTAGTATATTATTCCTTAGTTGATGATCATGTAAGAGAAATATTTGATCAAGGTCTAATTCATATCAACGAAAAGTAGAAATACGGTAGAATAGAATGTTTTTTGAAAATTAGTATTCATATTAGATGGGCAATTCTTCAAGTAAATTTAAAAAGACTTGTAGTATGCAAAACAAAATTATAAATAATATTTAGGAGGAATTAAAATGAAAAAGAGATTTAAACTTGAAGGTTTAGAGTGTGCAAATTGTGCAGCAAAAATGGAGAGGGCTATTAATGAGCTTGATGGTGTGAAGGAAGCCACTGTAAACTTTATGACACAAAAACTTGTTATTGAAGGTGAAGATGAAAAAATGCCTACAATTATAGAAGAAGCAGAAAAAGTCGTTAAAGATATTGAGTCACATGTTATCATGAAAAAGGCTTAAAGGAGTTGAGGTAGCATGAAAAAACGTTTATGGAGAATAATTATTGCTGCATTAGTATTTATTGTAGCACTGCTAATTAATAATATTGAATGGTTGCAGATTGCTATGTTTGTAATCAGTTATATTATTGCAGGTGGAGATATTGTAAAAAGAGCTGTTACAAATATTCTTAGAGGTAAAGTTTTTGATGAGAATTTTTTAATGAGCGTCGCCACAATTGGAGCATTTTTAATCGGTGAGTATCCAGAAGGTATTGCAGTTATGCTATTTTATCAAGTTGGAGAGCTATTCCAAAGTTACGCAGTTGATAAGTCAAGAAGGTCAATCGCAGATGCTATGGACATACGACCAGATTATGCAAATGTTAAAAGGGGCGATGAAGTTATAAAAATTGACCCTGATGAAGTACAAATTGGTGATATTATTGTAATTAAACCAGGGGAGAGAGTTCCGCTTGATGGTAAGGTAATTGAGGGAAATTCAATGGTTGATACATCAGCACTTACAGGTGAGTCTGTTCCACGTGAGGTAGAAGTGGGACATGAAATTTTAAGTGGATGCATTAATATTAATGGAGTTATTACTGCAGAAGTTACTAAAGAATATGGAGAATCTACTGTAAGTAAGATTCTTGATTTAGTTGAAAATGCAAGTAGTAAAAAGTCCCAATCAGAACAATTCATTACGAAATTTGCAAGATACTATACTCCAATTGTTGTAATTCTTGCAGTTTTCATTGCTATTATTCCACCTCTTGTTATAGAGGGAGCAACCTTTAGCGACTGGATATATAGAGCATTAGCATTCTTAGTAGTTTCTTGCCCATGCGCTCTTGTAGTCTCTATTCCTTTAAGTTTCTTCGGTGGAATAGGTGGAGCATCTAGAAAGGGTATTTTAGTCAAAGGTAGTAATTATTTAGAGGCATTAGCAGAAACTGAAATTATTGTTTTTGATAAAACTGGAACATTAACGAAAGGTGTATTTAATGTACAGGAGGTTCATCCAAAAGGAGTTTCTAGAGAAGAGTTATTAGAGTTAACTGCATACGCAGAAAGTTACTCAAACCATCCAATTTCCAGTTCTTTAAAACAAGCCTATGGTAAGGAAATTGACAATGGACGTATTTCAGATGTAGAAGAGATATCAGGGCATGGAGTTATTGCAACAGTGGATGGAAAAAAGGTTATGGCAGGCAATATTAAACTCATGAAAAAGAAGAACATTGCATACTTCGACGGAGAGTTGATTGGAACTGTCGTACATGTTGCAGTTGATAACCAATATGCTGGTTACATTGTTATTGCTGATGAAGTAAAGCCAGATTCAGCACAGGCAATAATGGAACTTAAGGCAGCAAATATTAAACAAACTGTTATGTTGACAGGTGATAATAAAAATGTTGGTTCAAAAGTTGCAAAAGAACTTGGTCTTGATAAAGTTTACGCAGAACTATTGCCAGCAGACAAAGTTGAGAAACTAGAAGAATTATTTTTGCAAAAATCTAAAAAGGGTAAACTTGCTTTCGTTGGTGACGGAATCAATGATGCACCTGTATTAGCCCGTGCAGATATCGGAATAGCAATGGGTGGTTTAGGTTCTGACGCTGCCATTGAAGCTGCTGATATTGTAATTATGACCGATGAACCATCAAAAATAGCTACCGCAATTAAAATTTCTAAAAAAACACTAAAAATTGCATCTCAAAACACAGTATTTGCTATTGGAATAAAAATAATTGTTCTTATTTTGAGTGCTTTTGGAATAACTACTATGTGGGCAGCTATATTTGCAGATGTAGGTGTAACTATCATTGCAGTATTAAATGCTTTTAGAGCCTTGAATGTTAAAAATCTGTAGTATTACGAAAATATAGTTTTTTTATCGCCGATTGGGAGTAGAATTCATCTTAATCGGCGAATTTTGATAGCAGGCAGTGTGCATCTTCTTTTAATGCGAAGCAAAGACGAGGAGGATATATAATGACCAATGTTAATGAATGTTGCCATGAGTGCAATACACAGAAAATAGATCAAACTAAGAATAATTGCCCGGTATGCAATAAAGGAGGAATTTCTGTTAGTAAAGTGACCGTTGAGCACTTAGTAACAGACGATTATCACAAGTCAGTCGAAGGAGAGCAATATAAGATTTGCATGAATGAGTACTGTAATGTAGTCTACTATAGTGTTGATAACGAAAAGAAATTCTTAAAAGACCAGGTTAGGGTACCTATCTGGTTTAAGAAAGATGCAAATCCAAAGTGGATGTAGAATATAAATTGGACCAAAGGTAAAAGACAGTATGGTATAATTTAAATACCAAAACCCGGAGGAACTAAAATGGCTA
>JTLC01000059.1:0-14052 GCA_000798955.1 Firmicutes bacterium ZOR0006
AGACAGTTACTCATTGCGAATTAGCTTTATCTGTAACTGTAAGAATTTTTAATTTTTTTGGTCCAATTTCTTGACATCGTACCACTCGAACTGTTTCCACTATTGAAACCGTACCTAAGAGGTATTGAAACTCTACAGAAAATGTTAAGTCCATGCGTACGTTTGAATATTGAAACCGTACCTAAGAGGTATTGAAACTTGGTGTCCATTGCACCAGACCGTAACCACGAGTAGGGTATTGAAACCGTACCTAAGAGGTATTGAAACTCTCCCTTTTTAATTGTGTAATAGCTCATCTCGTTCATTGAAACCGTACCTAAGAGGTATAATCCCTATATATCCAAAAAAGATCTGTCTCCTTACAGTAGGAGCAGATCTTTTTTTGTGAACAAGGTTTTTCGAGTGAGAATTTTTTGATTGCTATACTTAAGTTGTTCCTAAAACAGGAAACACACAAACGAAAGTCGAGGAATCACTTATGACACCAACAACACCAAAAAACGAAGCAATGTATACGATGAAGTTATTACGTTCAGCCTTAGCATTACAAAATTTAACAAAAGAATACTGGTTTCGTGAAGAAACTCTGGAGGCAATGACACGCTGGGGCATTGAAAAAGAAGAAGTGTGGCAACTCTTAGTCCATGCTGAAATCTGCGATGTACTAAAACATGACACGAATTATCACGCTTTTCGTGAAGAGGTCTTAGTCTTTGGTATGTGGCTACTACCAATGTTTGGGATTGATGAATATGCATACACAAAGGTTGCTCTAGTGTATCACCACGAAAAATTACAAAAAATTAAACTGTTATCATTTAAACCATTAGTCGCGAATGCCAAGCAGCGTACTGAAAGTTTAAAATTATGGCATACAGATATGCAATTATTTATGGATTGGAACCGGGATGGTATCTTAGCGACGTTCCCAGATTTATGTTTCGAGATGAACGATGAGAGCTTTACGATTCAAATTGCCCGCACGTTATTAGAAATTGATCCACGCTATATGAAATATATTCCCGAGGATTGTCTTACACAAACGCTTGTCGAGAAAGCTGTGGTCCGCGATGAACGCTGTGGGAACATGATTCCCGATGAATTAATGTCACTTCGCGCCTTCTATTATGCGATCATTTACTATCCTGAATTAGTTGCTGTATTCCCTGAACATGTTGATGCACAAACTGTTCCATACTTTGTCAAAGTACAGCCCCATGTTTTCCCGTTTTTACCCAAAGACTTTCAAACTACTGAATTAGCTGAACTTGCTGTTGAAATTGAACCAACAGTCATTGCCGAACTACCAAAAGTATTTTTGACGCAATCACTTGTCAATCGTGCCCTTGCCCAAGACTCAACGTGTATCCGCTTTGTTGACAATAAATATAAAACAGCCAAAAATTGTTATCATATTGTCAAACAAAATCCTGATCTTTGGGAATATGTTCCAAGTTATATCTTGAAAAAACTCACAGCATAACTAGCCAAAAGTGTCACATTTTATTAGATTTAGTTTTAAATAAAATGAAAAGAATACAGTTTTAAATCCTCGCCAAAAGTGATAAGATAAAACTGTATTCTTATTAAAGGAGGATTACCATGCAATTAACAAATAGTCAATTAGTGGTAGCTGCGTTAACACATGATATTGGGAAACTGTATCAGCGTGCCAAAGCACCACTAGGGGAATTTGCTGATGCGAAAAGTATCTATTTGCCATTTCAAAAAAAGGGGCAAGGATACTATAGTCATGAACATGCTTTACATACAGCAAAATGGTTGAAGCACTTCATCACTGATGATGAAGACTTTATCAAAATTTCCGCGTTACATCATCAACCAGATATTAACGAGCCCGAGCTCATTCATTGGATTGATTTGATTAAACGGGCAGATCGTTTAGCTTCTGGGCTAGATCGAAATGATTACCCTGATGATTATGATGGGAAAACAGCTAATTACAAAAACACACGCTTACATAGTGTGTTTAATCGCTTATTTGACTATCAACCAGTGAAAGAGGGCATTTATCCACTAACACGACAAGATGGGAACGATTATTTTCCAATTGATTTTAGTCAGAAACAAAACGAAGAGTCAGAAGCAGAATATCAACAACTTGTTCGCGAACTCGAAACACAGTTGCGACATTTACCAAGTAACGAATTAAATGTTCGCTTTGCGAATCGTTTATTGAATATTTTCGAAGCAAGCCTCACGACAATTCCAGCGGCAACAAATGCGTATCCTGATCATAGTTTATACGATCATTCAAAAGTTGTTGCGGCCATTGCTGGGTGTCTCTACAGTGCGTATGATGAAGATATCCCGTTTTTATTGGTTGAAGCTGATACATCAGGAATTCAACAATTTATCTTCGAGGTAACGGAGGGTGAGCAAACCCGCAAGCACGTTGCCAAAAGTTTACGTGGGCGCTCAACCTTCATGACGTTATTAACGGAGTTTGTTGCTAGTTACCTGATTCAAGCATTAGAGTTAACAGCGGTTCATGTTCTCTACAGTAGTGGTGGGACGTGCCAACTCTTGTTACCGAATACACCTGAGGCGAAAGCAAAACTTGCAACTGCTCAAAAACAAATAACCCAAGTGTTATTTGATCAATTCCATACGCGTCTAGGTGTTGTTTTTTCTGAAGTAGCAATGACAGATGCCCAATTAAAAAATCAATATGGGCAGCGAATTCAATTATTGAAGCAGAAAATGCATCTGCAAAAAGAACGACGTTTCCACCAATTGATGAGTGAGTCAGAAACTAACTTCTTTGTCAGTGAAATTCCACAAAATGATGAGCATCTGTGTGCACTTTGTGCTGTGAAGCGGACGACAAAAGAACGGTGCCAACTATGCGAACAACTCGTGTTGCTAGGAGAATTGGTGACAGATCAGACGAACTATACAATCGAATTTATTTTCGATGATGAAAAAGCACCAGAAAATCGCGACTTTGATTTTGCGTTTGCTGATTTAGGGCGAATTGTTTTCCATAATCAAGTCAAAAGTGAAGCTGACTATGCCTGTGTTATTAATGAAGCAAAACAGGGACTAAAAGTTAAAACAATTGGGAATGCTTTGCCGAAGCAAGATGGTGAAACCCTCTCATTTGAAGAGATGGCCAACAGTTCGCAAGGTAGCAAACGACTCGGCGTACTGAAAATGGACGTGGATAACTTAGGTTTTATTTTCGCGTGTGGATTCAGTCGTGAGTTACAAAGTATTTCTCGAATTACAACCATGAGTCGTCAATTTGATTGGTTCTTCACAAGTTATATTAATGACTTGTGCGAGCAAGTTTCTCTAGAGTGTGAATATGATGATAATCGCTTCTATGTGACCTATGCCGGTGGTGATGATTTACTTGTCGTTGGACCATGGGATGCGATGTTACTATTTGCACAAACACTTCAACGTGAATTTAGTGCGTATACACATCATCATCCACAAGTAACGCTGTCTGCTGGTCTTGCAATTATGAAACCGAAACAACCAATTCGTGTGGCGGCAAGTGAAGCAGAACAATTATTACAACTCGCTAAAGCAGCGCCAAACAAAAATGCAATTGCAATTCTGGATACTGTTTTTCCTTGGGAAGCTCCGAATCATTGGTCATATGAACAATTGTTAGAAGACTTCGAATATTTCAGTGAACATAGTGCTGAAATTTCAAACACTCTCTTCTATAACCTAGCAATGATTAGTACCCAAACAACGAACCAAGTTTTTGGTCCTGCTGATTATGGATTAGTACCGAATATTGCGTATACGATGAAGCGTAATCTCAAAAATCAACCTGCAATGTACCAAGAGTTGAAATCACGCTTGCTAATTGCAGATCAATCAAATCAACTACCTTATATTCAATATCCATTTAAACTCGTGATTTTATCACAACGGAACTGAAAGGAGTCGTAAGTTATGAATTATAACAGCGGATACGGAAATAACAACCGTGGCGGTGGAAGCTATAACAATGGTCCACGCAATAATAACTTTAACCAAAATAATCGCGGTGGACGCCAGCAACAAGAATCAAAAAGTCAACCGATTATTGCCGAAATCAAAAAAGGTGGAACACTCCATCAAGTATTAACGGTCGAAAAATATGCCTTGCCAGAAGGATGGGCGGATACGATTGCTTTTGAATTGAAAAATGATAAAAATAATACAATGGGTAAAAACACCTTGAATTCAACTCAATTACGGAAAATTTTTGCAGAAATCAAACAAATTGCGATGCGTTTAGAAAATCATCAACAAACGTTTGAACAAGAAAAACGGAATGTTTGGTTACTAATGCCAAATCTTGCCTATGCCAAAAACCGTGGAGTAATTGGAACAGCATTTTATAATTTGATGGCAGAATGTATTAAGCCAGAGAAGATGAAAACAAAAGAAGATTACCTTGCTTTTGCACAGTTTATGGAAGCTATTGTCGCTTACTTTCCAAAGGAAAACGTAAGATAGTTCGAGATAAAAGATAGGAGTTTATAGAGAATGGAAAAACGTATTATTTTTCGCTATGAGTTAGTATGTGAAACAGGATTAATGATCCAAGCAGGAAAAACCAATTTTGATATCGGGGGAATTGATAACCCAGTCATGAAAGATGCTTTAACCGGACGTCCGTATATTCCGGGATCATCATTAAAAGGGAAAATGCGTTCATTGTTAGAATGGACCGTTAAAAACGGTGAAGCAGTAATTGCAGCTGGTGGGAGTGTCTTAAAAGATCACAGCTTACCAGTGGTGCAGGTATTTGGTGCTGCTGCAGATGAAACAAAACCGTCAGGGAAAAACACGCAAACACGCATTATCGTTCGTGATGCGCAATTAACAGAAACAAGTGCGAAACAATTAGAGACGATGCTGGGGACGGGAATGTTTACCGAGTTAAAACCAGAAAACACAATTGATCGTTTAAGTTCAAAAGCAAATCCACGTTTCTTCGAACGTGTGCCACGTGGGGCAACATTTACGGGTGAGATTGTCTTAACGTTATTTGCAGGTGATGATGAAACGTTATTAACGAATCTCGTTTTAGAGGGAATGAAACTTGTGAGTGATAACTATCTAGGTGCTGGCGGAAGTCGTGGATCAGGAAAAGTGAAATTCCAAAACGTCGAATTGGTTCATCGTTCGAATGCATACTACCGTGGGGATGCCCAAGAAGTAATTAAAGCAGTTGTAGTAGAGTAGGTGAAAAGATGCAAACATATCAATTAACCTTCAAAGTTGGGGGGCGCTTCCAAAGTCTCCCAGACTCACAAACTATTTTTGGAGCACTCTGTTGGGCTATTCGTGATTTATACGGTGAAGCGAAACTAACAGAAATGCTGAGTGATTTTGTAAATCACCCACAACGCTTTGTCGTGTCATCGATGTTTTTACATGATTTATTTCCCATGCCAAAATTGGAAAAACCCCTTGATGAACTGACAACCTTAGCTGAATTTCAAAATGCGAAAGCAGTCCGCAGCTTGAAATTTATCAGTCACCAAGCATTACAACGGTTTTTTGATAAAAAACAGGACATGAGTAGCTATCAACAACTTTTGAAAGGGAAATCCCAGCAAGTTTGGCAAATCAAAAACCAAACGTTGTATCTACTGAGTGAGACACCACAACCATTACCACTTGAAACAAGTGGACTACGGAATGCAATTGATCGCCTAACCCAAACAACTGGAGATGAAGGGCAACTATTTTACGCACAACATCAACAAGTCGCAGCAAACACGCAAACACATCTCATTGTCCAAACAGAAGATATTGAATTTTTGCAAAGTTTGTTCACTTACTTGAGTGATGGTGGTTACGGTCGGGATAAGAGCGTTGGTTTCAATCACTTTGTTTTTGAAACAACACAGCCATTTGTCTTTGAGAATAGTATCAATCGACCATATTTACTTTCAAAATACCTTCCTGAAAGTGGCGAAGTTGATTGGCAAAATTCCGAACTACGTTATAGTCTTTCAAGTCCAAATTATGTTGTTGAATCGCGCCAGCAATTTAGCGGTCAAAATTTGAAAGCACAAGTGGTTTATTTTAACGAGGGTAGTATTGTTCCACAACACCAAAGCAAGGTAATTTATGGCCAATTACCCGTTGTTCAAGAAATTGATGGCCAACAAATTTATCAAAATGGTTTAGGACTGTTTTTATAGGAAAGGAGGAGTTACATGTATCGTTTAAAATTACATTCACCACTGCATATTGGGAGTAATCACAATTACACAGCAATGCAGTATTTACAATATATCAATGACGATGAACTGTATATCTATCCGATGGATACAGTGATTCAACATTTGGAAGACGAGCAACAAATTTGGGAATTCACGAAATTTCTTGAAAAGAACCCACAACAAAATTCTCGTGAAGCAAATACAATTGATCTCCAACAAATGTTAAACAAGAAAATGGTCAGTGATACACTTTACGATGCGGTTGCAAGTAAGGCGACAGTCAAATTCCCCTTAGAAAAGCGTGAAATTGCAGCGACATTAAAAACGATGAATCGTCCATATATTCCAGGTGGAACGATTAAGGGAATGATTCGAACGGCATTAGTCTATGCCTATGCGCGCGAGCATATGAATGCTGCTCAATTAGAATCATTATTGAAATTTGATGCCCATAAACGCAATAATAAAACAGATTTGTTTTTATGGATTAGTAGTAACTTTAATGAGCGTCCAAATATTATGGCCGATTGTTTTCGCTTTGTCCACATCCCCGATGTTGCGCTTGAAGGTGATCTCGGTGTTGTTCTTGAGAAAATTACAACGCAAAAGGCAGTCAGCGGCAATGATAATGCGATTGAGGTTATCTTACCAGGAGCGGTAACGGAACCATTTACAATTCAGCTCGATACGCGTGGAATTGCAGCAGCGAAAGCTGGTGCCATTAAAGACAAACATCGTACCATTGAATTTAATTCGAAATTATTAGCTATGTTGACAGAGGAAAAGATGTGCCAAGCTTTGGCTGATTATTTCGAAGCCGTAGCAGATGTTGATCAATTATATTGGGAAGACAGTCGTAGCGTTCACAAAAACTTTGGCGATTTACATACGAAAATGGATGAGTGGCGCGATGAGAATAGCCGCCAACAACCAATGGTACGCCTTGGAAAAAGTACCGGGTATTTATGGCACACAATTGGGGCGTTGTTTATGGATACTAAACATAAACAAATCGCAGATCGAAACTTGGATCGCTTCCTTTCGGATTCGCGCCCAAAATTCCGGCCAAATAGTCTAGATGAATATCCAAAGTCACGAAAATTTGTTGAAATCAGCAAAATGGATGGCTTTGACTTACTTGGTTTTGCTCAACTTGAGCAGGTCAAATGATGAAAAAAACGTTAACAATTCAACTTGTTTTTACGCAAGCAGTTACTTTCGATCACATTCCTGAACTGTACTTTTGGCGACGACTTTGTCGCCAATTGAAGCAGTCAATGTGCTTGCAACCAGAACAAGTAAGCTGTCAAGCATGTCCGATGAAATCCAAATGTTTTTATGCAACAGTGACTGGTGAAAACTTTAACTTGCCTCCAGGGATTTTACTCGAGACACTGAGTTTGACGAAAAGGCATTTTGAGATTGGTGAAACACTCACTTTGAAAATTTCAGCACTAGGAAATGTGAGTTATGCATTAGCATTTATCGAAATGATTTTTGCTGAGTTGAGTACACGAACAATTTCTTATCTGGTTCAAGCAAGTCAAATTGAAACTGTTGAATGTGGAGCCATAAAAGCAACAGCATTACGGACACCAATTCAAGCACGTTTGTTACAAACACAAGTGAATGATATTTATCATCGGTACTTCATGGGGGAAATACCAGAAATCAATCAACAATGGCAACCAGGGTTAGCAATTACGAGCGGATTTTATCGTGATGAGACAACACGAGTGGGAATCAAAGGTCAAATGGGGATTGTCAGTGATGAAAGCATCATTGGTCAGTTAGTTGGTTTTGATACCCATTACTGGTTAGGATTAGGGAAAATTTAACCACAAAATCGAAAAAAGAAGGTGGTCGCGATGGCGACACATAGTTGTTATTTATTTCAAAAAGGACGTTTAACGACAAAAGATGAAGCATTTTATTTTGAGAGTGAAAGCTTAAAACGCTTTATTCCACCACAGTCAACCGAAGAGCTGCACTTATTTGGTGCGGTAGAGATGAACAAACGCTTCTTTCAATTAGCAAAAGAAAATAACGTCCAAGTCCATATGTATGATCATTATACGCGTTATATTGGCAGCTTTATTGATTACCAAAATAACACCAATGGCGAAATTTTGGTCAAACAAGTGCAGCGACAAGCAGACGAACAAAAACGATTAGCAATCGCCCAAGCAATTTTGCAAATGGCTGGCAAGCAAATTATTAAGAATCTCAAATATTATCAAAATCGCCAACGCTGTGAGCAACTGGGACAAGCAATTCATGATATTACCATTAGTCTTGGACGGCTCGAGCAAGTCCAAACAATTCAATCAGCGATGTTACTCGAAGCTCATATTCGTCAAGTATACTACCGGTGTTTTGATGAAATTATTCTCAATGATGATTTTCCTTTTGAACGCCGTTCAACGCGACCACCACATAATGCCCTCAATGCTCTGATTAGTTTTGGGAATACGGTATTATATAATATTGTCATGAACGAGATTATGCGAACAAAACTCGATATTCGTATCGGATTTTTGCATGAGACGCAAAATCGACGAACGACAACGTTGAATTTAGATTTAGCAGAAATTTTCAAACCAATGATTATTGATCGCTTGATTTTCCGACTGATTAATCGCCAACAAATTAAGATCAATCATTTTAAAGAAACAAGTGATGGCGTAGGTATCTACCTAAACGATACTGGTCGTAAAATTTTCATTACTGAATTAGAAAAAAGTTTACAAACAACAATTGATTTACCACAAAAAGATCGCCGATATAGCTATCGGCAATTAATTCGTCAAGAAGCCTATAATTTACAAGCAGCAATTGAAACGGAGTCAGGTTATCAGCCATTTGAAGTTGAAGGACTTTCATGTACGTAATTGTGGCGTATGATTTCAATGAAAAACGAGTGGCGAAAGCGTTGAAAATTAGTCGAAAATATTTAACGCCAGTGCAAAACTCGATTTTTGAAGGTGACTTGACTTTAGGACAATTGCAACATCTGAAAATGGAACTTGAACAAGTGATGGATCCCGAGATTGATTCGCTCATTTTGTTCATGTTTGATCAAACCTATTATGCAACCCGCGAAATTATCGGTGTTGACAAAACGGTTGATAATTTTATCATTTAAGATTGAATTGCTAGTCATAACTGTGACTAGCAATTTTTTATAAAGGAGCAAACTATGCGTTTAAAAATTACTTTGGCAGGAGAAGGTAAAGCTGTACCACTCCGGTATTTGCCATACTTACAAGCAGCGATTTATCATATGATTGAAGATGAAACGTATCAAGATTTTTTACATAATCAAGGATTTACTCATGGAAATAAAAACTTTAAATTATTTACATTTTCTTCACTCCTTGGACGAGGGAAAGTCAATCCTGAGGCAAAAACAATTACATTCGCGGACAAGATTACCTGGATTATTAGTAGCCAAGAAGCACCGTTGTTAGATTACTTATTTGCAACGCTATTGAATCGCCAACAAGTCCAAATTGGTCGCACGACACTACAAATTCTTGGAATTGAACGAATTGATGTTCAGCCGAAAGGTGAAGTAATTCGGATGTTAAGTCCCATTGTTGCCTATCAAACCGTAGTCTTTGACGATGGCCGCCAAGGCCCAAAATACTATACACCCTTTGATCCACAATTCACCAATATTGTTGTGCAAAATGCAGTGCAAAAATACGAGGCCTATTATGGTGAAAAACCAGCGGGAACATTGACTTTTGGACCGCTAAAAGTTGAAAAACGCGATCAATTAGTAACGATGTTCAAGAAGAATTTAATTCGTGGGTGGCGTGGTGAATATCAACTCACTGGGGATGCAAAGTTACTAGCTTTCCTCACGAATGTTGGCTTAGGTTCAAAAAATAGTGCAGGATTTGGCCTGTTTGAATGGAAACGATAAGAAAGGGCGATTCGTATGGCAAAAGAACAAAATCAAGGCGCAGCCAAATATAGTGATTTGCAATTTATTACCAAAATGCTTGTCCTACACCAAGATGTCTATTCGAAGCAGGAAATTGAACGGATTTTCCAAATTGATAAACGAATTTTACAAAATAAGACAACTGTGAGTCACAAGCAAAAACGCAAACAACAATTGGTGAATCAGTTGGATGATTATTTTGCGATTGCTGATTGGTATCGGATGTTAAATACCAATAAAACCTTAGTGGAGTTAGGTAAAAACTTGCAAAAACTGCTACTTTTGCAACAAGAGTTCGGTGAAGAAAATCAAATTGATATTTACGCGAAGGATAAGTGGGACTTTTCAGAAGAAGGAATTGTGTATGTACCCAAAAATCGCCTAGCTGAACTTGAAGAATTGCATATGATTCACTGTATCGATGAGGAAACGAGAACCTATGCATTAACAACTTTTTTTAGTGAATTTTTGGAGCTAGACTTGTTTACTGCTGATGAGGAAATAGCTCAAATTGAAATGTTACGATTTTTCTTTTATTGTCTGCAACACCCGTTTTCAGTCTATGGGTATTGGCTGTTACAAAAAATTCAGCTACTTTTACCAGAACAAAAACTTTTACCAACTTTGGAAATTCAATATTTAACCCCAAGTTTAGCCCTTTCACAAGGGGTGATTAGTCATCCGCACGTGCAAGAAGCGATTGAAACAAACCAAGCACTGAACTTTACCTATCGTCAAATTAAAAAGCAAGGCGAGGAAGCAGTCAAAATTTCAAAACATCATTTTTGGCCACTCCATGTGTTAATTGATCAGCGAACTGGTCGAGTATATCTGTTTGGTGCTGAAAAAGATGGGGAGCACTTTAAGTATGCTGAACCGATTATTGCTGAAAGTATTGATTTGAAAACCTTGCAGTTAGTTCCCAAGACACTGCAAAACGAGCTTTCAAGTTTGCGCCAGCAGCACAAAGCTGCTTTTGAAACAAGTTTTTTATATCCCAATATGAATAACAATGATCAATCAGCACCAGAATTATATGCCCTCAAGTTCCGTACACCACCGGGAAGAGCAAAAAGTGACTACCAAAAATTTGTGGATTATCAATTAGGTGAACGCGTGATTCCGCAAGCATTTGCGCAGCAATGCCAAATATTGCAACAACAATATGAGTTGAATGAAGATGAGTTTCTTATTTTTGGTGTTTGTGATGATGTGATGCGCATTATTCCTTGGATTCGCAGTTTTGGTCGCCATTGCCAAATTATTGCTGGTGATAAACTCCGCCGTAAATTTATTGAAGGAATTGAGGAATTACGGATATGCAAAAACTAAGACTAGACTATACCCTGTATATGGATCCTGTTTACGATCAACTTCAAGAATTAGAAACACCAGTAGGATTTCCTATCAGTGATGAAGAATTACAAATTTTTCTTGCCTTTTTAGCAAGTGATACGACATACGAAGAAGATAGTGCAGCATTACAAGAGTTAATTGCAGAAGCATTTAATACGACAGTCTCACCAATGGAAATCCCGAATTGGCTGATTACGAAAGGATTTAGTAATTTAGATTTCAACGAAAGCATTACTGATTTTGTCGATTTACTCGAAACTAAATTTGTCACACTTTCGTATGAAGGTGAAGAGGTAAGTGGACGGATTGAAAAAGTCGATTTGAATCGCTACACGGGTGAAATCTTTGTTACGCTACTCACTTCACGTGGTTTGAAAAAAATTCGGATGCGTACATTAGATGATTGTCATGTGCGTGAAGGAGAAAAAGAGATCACACTCGTACCAAAAGACCCAATTGTACAACATGAATGTGAGTTTCTGCTTGCCTATTCGGCTAAAAAACCATTTGATGATCATTTTCGAATTTTCACCCTCTGTTCGGCATTGACATATCAAGTCACGCATGATGAAAAAAATGCGAACTACGCAATCACACTCAAGTATGACCAAAGTGAAAAACACATTGTCGAAAGTGTTTTGCTACAAATTTGTAAAAAAATTGAAATTCTAACGCCAGAATGGGTAGAGTGGCTGAATCAAGAACTGGCTGCTATCAATGAATTATATCGTTAGAATGAGGAATGGAAATGGAATTAATTGTACTAGGAAATCGTGCCGGATTGGCACCGTATAAAGATGATAGTAGTGCCTATGCACTACTTTTACCACAAAAATGGTGGCTTTTTGATGCTTCACCGCAAATCTTACAGCAAATCAATCGCGAGAAGTTACGTTTGAGTCGCTTACAATGTATTTATATTAGTCATACCCATGGTGATCACTGTGGCGGAATATTTGGATTATTAAGTGTTGCTTTGTTGAACCGAACTGAACCATTACATCTCTGTGTACCACCTGAACTCTGGGAGCTTATCGATCACTTCTTGCAATTAACAGGGAAATTAGAGCGGCAATGGCTGATTTATCATGAACTCTCACATCAAAAAACACTCCACATCGAAGAGTATCAACTGAATATTCACGCCTTACCACATGGTGTGACTAGTTTCGGCTGCATTCTCACAGCGCCAAATCAATGGGAACTAAATTATCAGCAACTAAAAGCTGAAGGAATCGAGCAAAATCAGTGGGGAGAATATAAACGTCAGTTATTAGTCGGAGCACCACGCTACCGTACTGAAAAACAAGGCAAAAGAATTGGATTTATTTTTGACGTCCAGTCATTGCCAACAAATTCAAACTGGCAGAATTTAGATTTGTGTATTAGCGAAGCAACGTTCTTGGCAGCTGATCAAAAATACGCGCAACAGTATCAACACATAACAACAGTGGAAGCAAATGAATTTTATCAACAAATGCAACCGCGAGCTTATCTGGTTAGTCATCTTAGCCGACGGTATCACGAAAGTGATTTTCAAGCTGAACTTTTACCAGGAATTACTGTTGCTACCTTGGCACAACGCTATAAAATTTAATCTATGTATCTAAATTTATTTCATTATAAATAATTTATAGTGGAAAAATTCATTTTTTCTTTGTCGACCCCCTTTGAAAAACGCCAACAAATGCAATTTTGGGTTATCAAAAAAGGGGGTCGACCAGAAAAACGCTTGTTTTCACGATCAATTTCATCTATACTTAATATATGAATAGCAGAAACCCGCATAAATACTGCTATTGAAACCGTACCTAAGAGGTATTGAAACGCCATCAACAACAGCAACCACTTCTTTTCCTGTACCATTGAAACCGTACCTAAGAGGTATTGAAACATTTAAAAGATACATTCTTTGAAGTTTTTACACCATTGAAACCGTACCTAAGAGGTATTGAAACCAATAATCATTTCTGGACTTGTCAGCATGTCTTATTGAAACCGTACCTAAGAGGTATTGAAACTTATTAATACTATAATTGTTTGAATCATGCATATTAATTGAAACCGTACCTAAGAGGTATTGAAACTGCTTGAAATGATGTTCCAGCTTGTTGATTTAAATACTATTGAAACCGTACCTAAGAGGTATTGAAACTGCAATAACTCTTGCGTAGTGATTTTGCTTTTCCCATTGAAACCGTACCTAAGAGGTATTGAAACTGGTTTCATTTTTATACCAACTTTCCATGCAATTGAAACCGTACCTAAGAGGTATTGAAACAAATAGAAAAAAATCAGTAATTCAACGAATGGTTGTTATTGAAACCGTACCTAAGAGGTATTGAAACCGTGTCAGCTAGCAAGTGTTGGAAAATTTCGCTTTCGATTGAAACCGTACCTAAGAGGTATTGAAACAGATTAATTCTTGTGTATATTCACAATATTCGTTTAAGATTGAAACCGTACCTAAGAGGTATTGAAACTTGATGTTGTCGATGTATTGCAGAACAATATCGTGATTGAAACCGTACCTAAGAG
>JTLC01000059.1:14062-27579 GCA_000798955.1 Firmicutes bacterium ZOR0006
GGCGGACGGTTTACACGAGCTTGTATCTTGGGAAGAATTGAAACCGTACCTAAGAGGTATTGAAACTTCATAGCATTCAACTGCATCTGTGTGGGTTACGCTCATTGAAACCGTACCTAAGAGGTATTGAAACGTAAATAGTTCATGTTTCATGTTTATACTTCCATTGAAACCGTACCTAAGAGGTATTGAAACGTTTCGTGTTTGAATAATTTGTGAAAATATAGTCAGCATTGAAACCGTACCTAAGAGGTATTGAAACATTTGATTAATTTTCTTAATGAACTTCATCGTTATTGAAACCGTACCTAAGAGGTATTGAAACGCTAAGTCGCGACGGCATTCAAAATCGAATGGTATTGAAACCGTACCTAAGAGGTATTGAAACATGTAATTGTTGAACACTTCATTTCCATGAATGTAGCATTGAAACCGTACCTAAGAGGTATTGAAACATTTTCGAACAAATTCGGTAGTTCTTCACCGTGTTGGAATTGAAACCGTACCTAAGAGGTATTGAAACATAGTCTTTTTGATTGAATTCTTGCCGTGCTAATATTGAAACCGTACCTAAGAGGTATTGAAACCTGAAAGGAACTCTTCTTTCATGCTGATTTGTCATTGAAACCGTACCTAAGAGGTATTGAAACACAGTCACTGTTAAATGATATGCCATTTGAATCATCATATTGAAACCGTACCTAAGAGGTATTGAAACTTCGCCCCGCCCTTTAGATTAGCAAGTCCGTGATATCATTGAAACCGTACCTAAGAGGTATTGAAACTTTTTCTCGCTTCTTGGATATAGGTTTCTTGAGCCTATTGAAACCGTACCTAAGAGGTATTGAAACCTAAGTCGTATAAGAACATGCATAGTTCACGGATTGAAACCGTACCTAAGAGGTATTGACGAAAAAAAATAAAACCGCACGATTGTGACTAATAATCATTCAGTGCGGTTTTATTGTTGTACCTACTTGTAATTTAGTTTAAAATTAAATTATAGGAAGGTGATAGTGAAATGGAAAAGCAAATTATTATTGCTTCGATGGGCGCACCCAAACAAGAGCAAACCTATGAGCGGTTGGATTGGTCTGATGAAGCTGGAAATTATCTTGGAACGGTGGAGTTTCCGCTGGAAAGTATCTGCTTGTGGTGTGATCATCATCAAATTCAGGTTGATAAAATTTTCATTTTAACAACTCCTGAGGCAGTGGGAAATGTGAAAAAATTTGAAGAACAAATAGCACAGCATCAAATTGAAGTGATTCAAATTCCAATTTCGATGGAGATGAATTATTTATCAGTCGCTGATGCTGTTCGGATACAACTAGAACAGTTAGCGAAACATTCGGATAACACCTATCGGATCCATTTAGATATTACCAATGGATTTCGAACGATTCCGATGTTGATTGAAATGACATTACAGTATTTAATGACGTCGGTTTGGCAAGAAACAACAACTCAAGAAATTGTCCAACGAGTGACTCGTGGATATACGTTATACGCCAACCAATCAAAAAAAGTTATTGAAGATATTACGATGTTACACTTTGTGCAAGAACTCAGCCAAGGGCTCCAACAGTACAAGCAGGCAAAAAGTTTAGTCGCTTTACGTACGTTAAAAGCTGAATATAAACCCTTGATTTTAGTTGAGGGTCAGCTACAAAATGATCAGCAGAATCGGAGCCTACGTTTATTTTCTGCCTTTTTTGATTTTATCGATAAAACCGATTCGTATATGGAAGCTTTGAAAATCAATGCCTTACGCGAATTAGTAAACGAAAAACAGCAGCAATTTGAAGGAGCGCACAGTAAGATTCAACAGCAACAAGCATATTATTTAGAAGCTTATGCGCAGTTGAGTCCGATTTTAGCCTTTCTTGTCAGTGCAGCGCAAGAAATTTACCAAACATATGCCCAATATTTTATTATTATGCAAAAACAAACGACGTTTACTATTGCTGATTGGCAAGACTACGTCAAAAATTCACAACGACTCATCCGCTATCACTATGAAAACAAAAATAGTGCGCAGTTTTTTACAGTTGTCAAAGAATATGTGATTACCCGAATGATGTATGCTTCGTTAGAAGATGCGCAAGTGTGTGATTATCAACCGTGGGATGATTCAGCTCGTAATGACTATACAGATATCTACAACACAGTGATCCACTTAGCAAACAAGCAACAATTATCGCAGTTCTTTATGGAACCGCAGCAATACTATCACGACAATAGTACGGCAATGCATCAAGTAAATGCCCGTTTTTGGACCTGGATTGAGCAAGTGTTCTTTGAGCAACAAGCAGGGAAATATTATCGACACAACTTTTTGAAGGTTAGTGAATATCGGAATAAGATTAATCACGGTGATTTGAGTAGTGATGGTCTCAACACCCAAAACGCGATCAAAAGTATGGAAGATATTTATCAGGATTTAGCAACTTATTTATTTATTGCTGATGATTTGATGATAAACTAAACAAGGTTTTTTCTTCAAAAAAGGCCAACGATGGTATCATAAAAGTGTCAAAAAAATCAATTAAAAAGGAGTGTTCGCGATGACTCAAACACAAGTGGAATGTATTCAAGAAGCATATGCGCAAATTACAACACAATCACAACAAGAGGTGACAGTTGAACAACAACTAGAAGAACTATTTATGTACTATACGGCAGCAGGATTTGATTTTGCAGATACCGAAGCTTTAGTGACATACTTAGTCAACAGCGAAAATTAAACGATTATCATTGCCAAAAAACAAGCGGACCTAATCTTTAGGAACGCTTGTTTTTTTGTGTTTTTGGTTATGAACAAGGTTTTTCAAGCGGTTTATTTGTCACCTGTATACTAAAGGTAACAAATAAACAACTTGCAAAGGAGCATGATAGTATGACAAACAAGACATTCTTACAAACATTAGTTG
Organism: Firmicutes bacterium ZOR0006; assembly: GCA_000798955.1. Classification (GTDB taxonomy): domain Bacteria; phylum Bacillota_I; class Bacilli_A; order Culicoidibacterales; family ZOR0006; genus ZOR0006. The sequence continues at coordinate 16,996 of JTLC01000059.1, forward strand.
CTGATAAAGTGAAGGGGAATCAACTACAAATCAGTGATTTCGAAAAATTATTCTCAAGTTACCGTCAAGAACAACAATACCAATTGATTAATCAATTAGCAGACCTTGGCATTGAATTAGTTGATGAATTTACTTCAATGATGCCAACAATACCAACGCACTATGCTATTGGAACGTATACAAACGAACAGTTGTGTTACCTGTATCAACGCGGTGACCAAGCGGCACTAGAAACTTTGGTTTTACAAAATCAGCGTTTACTCTATAAACGAGCACAACGATTACGGGGTGTGTATAATCATAAACTCGAAATTGAAGATTTAGTACAACAAGGCGTATTTGGCATTATGAAAGCTGCTGATGGATTCGAAGTAGAACGAGATTTAAAATTTTTGACCTATGCAATGCCGTGGATTAATCAAGTGATGATGCGGCATATTGTTGAGTGTGGCTTTACGGTCCGGATTCCCCAACATCGATTCGATCAACTCATTCAGTTGATGAAAATCAAGCAAGCAGTTCCTGATGCAACTGAAGTCGAGTATCGCACGTTATTAAGTGTGAAAATGGATAAGCAAGTGAGCGAAGCCGAGTATCTGAATTTAGAGCAATACGTCGCGCATTATTTAAATACGACATCGTTAGATGTGAGTGTGAATGACGCCGACTCAACAACACTAATGGATTTCATCGAATGCCATGAAGAAAGTACGAAGCCAACATTTCAAGCAGAAAACAACGATATGACAGCAGCGATATACCAAGTATTAGGACGTTTAAACGAACGACAACGCCGCATTTTACAATTACGTTTTGGCTTAGATGGCAATCGCGAACATACACTCGATGAAGTTGGCCAACAATTTGGGGTAACTCGCGAACGAATTCGCCAAATTGAACAAAAAGCGTTACGAACATTACGAAAAGCAACAGATTTACGTTGTTATCTTTAAATACGGATTTTCTCCGTATTTAAAGAGCTAAACAAGGTTTTTCCGAACACTTCGTACGGATACTCTATACTAAAGATATAGTTACAAAAAGGAGTTAAGATTTATGCAAACAACAATCGAACATGTATTTCAACAACAGCCACAAACGATCATTGTTTTAAAAGGTATTGATTATCGCAAACATATCACTACTCGTCCAATTGATCTGTTTACCATGTGGCAAACACCAGCATTTGCCGTCGCAATGCAGTTATTAAACCAAGAACGTTTAATCTTGGCAATGGAAGAATATCTGTATTTACAAGAAATGATTCAACATACCAATCGTCCTGTCATCTTTTTGAATGATAATCGCTACCTTCACTATTATCCAAATCAGCTTTCGTTTTCGAACGAACAGATGGAAGCACTTGCTGAATTTTATCAGACCTACCAAGAGGTAGAAGTGATTGCTGATTTTAGCAGCTACTATGCGGGTGCGCAAATAATTGAACAGCAGTTTTATGTTATGTATCCAGAAGTTGAGGGTGAAATTATTGATGTGTATGCACCCACACAAGCAGCGTTAACGATTACAACGAATGTGAGTGATTTAACGGTTATTGCGACTGAAGAAGACTACTTACAGTATTTGCAGAAGCCAACGCAACAAGTCTTTTTCCCAAAGAGCAACTTACAAAGTCAAACCTTTATGAAACGATTCTGTTTATTGCCCCATCCCCCACACCATGTGCTGCAGTTACCGGAAAAAGTGACTGAAATTGACAGTGTAGCTTATGAAACGATTTTGCAGCAGTATTGGGGATATGATCAGTTCCGTTCGTTACAAGTATATGATTTAGATGAGATTGAAAACAAAGTTGTCAAACATGTTTCCCAAGTTCAAATTATTGATGATCTTGTCGCTCAAACAACAGCCTGTATTACGAAAGCAAATTATCGTGATATTTTCGTTACGGCTTCAACGGGTGCGGGAAAATCAGTGATGTTCCAAATTCCAGCAATTCACTTAGCACAAAAATATAACTTGCTGACTTTGGTGATTTCACCCCTCATTGGTTTAATGCAAGATCAAGTCGCAGGATTAGAAAATCGTCACTATCCGCATGTGCGCACGATTAATTCAGACATCACGCCACTACAAAAGCAACATATTACTGAAGAAATTGCCAATGGTGACTGTCATATTTTATATTTATCACCCGAGTCATTATTAGCACGCAGTGATCTATCGCAGTTAATTGGTGAACGACAAATTGGCTTAGTTGTGATTGATGAGGCTCATATCGTTACGACCTGGGGAAAACAATTCCGCCCAAGTTATTGGTATCTTGGTGATTATCTCGATAAGATGAAAAAGCAACAACAGCAAAAACATCAACATGGTTTTGTCATTGCAACCTTTACGGCAACGGCAATTTACGGCGGGGTTGAAAACATGTATGAAGAAACACTTGAGAGTTTAAATATGATTGACCCAATCACATACTTGGGATATGTACGACGTCAGGATATTGCCATCAAAATTGAAACAGAAAGCCAAAATCAAACAAGTCGCACAGAATATCAAATGGGAAAATTCGAGCAACTCCTCACAAGAGCGAATCAGGCCTGCTTAGCGGAGCAAAAAATGGTGATTTATTTTCCAACGGTAGTCTTATTGAATCAATTTCATAAATTTTGTCAAAATCAGGGACTAAAAACACAGCTTGTTCGCTATCATGGGCAATTAGATGCTACTGAAAAGCAAGCAAATTATGAAATGTTCCGTAATAATGAACGTCTGGTTATGTTAGCAACGAAAGCATTTGGAATGGGAATTGATATCAATGACGTTGAAATCGTCAGTCATTTTGCACCAACTGGGAATGTTTGTGATTACGTTCAAGAAATTGGTCGTGCAGCACGACGTGAAGACTTGCAAGGTGAAGCGTACTTTAACTACAAAAAGAATGACTTTAAACACATTAATCGTCTTCACGGAATGTCGGTGATTAAGCCGTATCAACTGACGCAAATCATGGGTAAAATTGCTGATCTTAGCGAATTGAAACGTGGAACAACAACGAAAGCCAATGGGATGCTTGTTGATGCTGAAAATTTTGAGTATATTTTTGAAACAGAGTACTCAGCACAAGAAGATTTAACTGCGAAAGTACAAACAGCCATGCTCTTGCTAGAGAAAGATTTCAAGCGTAAACAAGGATATTCACCATTTGTGATGCGCCCAAGCAGTATGTTTGCGCAAGGTTACTTTGCTTTAACACCGGAACAAGTAAAGAAGTTGACGGCAAAATATGGGAACGTCCTTGTCAAAGAAGTAGCAGACTGTGAAAAAGTCCCGACTTATAGTGTGAATTTGCAACAAATTTGGCAACATTCAGCACACAAACGGCATTCATTTCCACAGTTTAAGTATTTTATTTATACGAGCTATACCGAAGAGGCGCAAAAAGAGCTGGCAACTGAGCTACAGGGGTTAGTTCCGGCATCGATGGTTCACTTGCAATTGCAAGCACAAGCTGCTGAAAAGTTTCAAAAAATTATTCACGCGTTCAAAAATATTATTGATCAAAGCATTCGTCAGGGTCAATTTATCAGTGCTAAACAAATCGAAATGCAATTGACAAAAGCACTAGGAATCAATAAATATGTCGCTCAGAAAATTGTTGATAATTTTCTCACTGTCGTTGAAAACTACCAAAAGCAAGATAAAGTTATGCATGGTCGTTTACTAGAAACGCGTTATTCAGAAGCACGAAATGAAAAAACATACAAGTTTGAAAACAAGATGCGTGTATTCTGGAATGCTTTGAATACAGAAGTGAAAAATATTGATTTCAATAAGTCTGACCAAATGCTTGCAATGTCTCAAATCGAAGCAAAAAAACTGACTCAAGTATTAGGCTTGTTGGAAGTATTCCAAGTGTTAACTTTTGAGTCAAAAGGTGGCAAAAATAGCCAGCTCTATATTTATGTCAATGAACCACAAAAACTCAAAAAATATGCGGAAAATCCATATTTATATGAAAATACGTTGTTGACAGCAATCGATGAACGTCACAAAATTTCGGTGGCAATGTTACGTCATCTTTTTGAAGGAAACTTCACGAATACTCAAATTTGGGACATGATTGAAGACTATTTTTTAGGAGTGATTCCAGAAGCAGTCCTAAAAACCATGAGTAAAAATAAATAAACTCGACTGACAGTCGGCGCTCGTTCATTGAATCATCATGGGTACGAGCGCTGCTACTAGTCATGACACAGCGGAGGAAAAAATGTATTATCAAATCACACAGGCCGAAGATATTGCAAAAGTAAATGCTTTTTTGAAACAAGAACAAATCCAAGTGGAACAAGATGAACAAATCGAAGCCTTCTATCTGCGAACAGTGAGCCAAGCACTGATGACAGCGCTCAAACATGATCCTAACGGTCATTTTGATTACCGAATTACAGAGGATGAGTTATTACCAGCGCTGATGAAAGAACTACAGCAGTATTTACCAGATAATGATACAGCAATGTTAGATGCTATTGAGGTGTATCACGACCTGTATGTAAAGTTACCAGATTAGCTATTAGTTAATATTGATAACGAAAGTAGACAACGTTTTTCTGAGCGAATTTTCCGAACATGATACGATGATAGCAAGTTGAAGGTGAGCTTCAGCAAAGAAAGGAGTGATTTCAGTGATCAAACAAGTAAGAATGAGGAGAAGCGTGTAATTTTATTAGCACCAAAAAAATTATTTGTTAATCAAACACCTTTTTAAAACACTTAAATGAATTTAGTATTTGTTTTGAATTAAACAAGTGCTAAGATGGAAGAGTGGCAGTAAAGTTAAATTTGAAAGTAAAAAGGCAAGAAAAATTAGGAGGACGGAACCATGGGATATTATTCAGATGAGTTAGAGCGCTTAGTCGATCGTGCACAATGGGATGACGATGCGAAAGCCGAACTAGAGGACTATATTAAAAACCACCCGAGTGAGTGGGAAGACTATCAAGAAGAGCAAGAAGGAAACCAAAAAGCTGATGATTTTGAACCAGGTTCAGATATGCATACTTGGGCAACAACACGCTTTTTTTAAAATAGCGATTCACTAAATAAGTAAGTAAGGGAGAATTATATGAAATTTATCCATTTATCTGATTTGCATATCGGAAAACGTGTCAACGAATTTTCGATGATTGAAGATCAAGCGTATATTTTGACGAAAATTATTAATATTATTGACGATGAACAACCGGAGGCTGTCTTCATTTCTGGTGACGTCTATGATAAATCTGTACCATCAGCAGAAGCTGTTACCCTATTCGATGATTTTCTTTATCGCTTATCACAGCGTGATTTACAAACGTTTGTCATTAGTGGGAACCATGATTCACCGGAGCGGATTGCATTTGGCGGACGGTTAATGAGTCAAAGTGGTGTACATTTATCGCCAGTTTATCAAAAGGATATTGAGCCAATTAGACTCATTGACAATCACGGTGAAGTTGCTATTTATCTCTTACCATTCATTAAGCCAACCCATGTACGTGCGTATTTTCCGGAAGCAACAATTGAATCGTATACGCAAGCAGTGAAAGTTGCGTTGAACCATCTCGCTGTTGATGAAAGTAAACGTAATATCTTGTTAACACATCAGTTTGTGGCAGGATCAGAACGCTCTGATTCCGAAGATATGTCTGTCGGTGGTTCAGATAATGTCGCAGTTGAAGTTTTTGATGCTTTTGATTATGTGGCACTTGGACATCTCCATAAACCACAAAGTGTTGGCCGAGAAACAATTCGTTATTGTGGCACGCCATTAAAATACTCATTTTCAGAAGCTAACCACAAAAAATCGGTGACTGTTGTCGAAATGCAGGCAAAAGGGGATATCACCATTCGTACAGTCCCATTAGTACCTAAACGTGATATGAAAGAGATTCGTGGGACATATGAGGAGTTAATTACCAAAAGTAATTATGACCATTTGAATTTAGACGATTATTATCGTATTACTTTAACGAATGAAGATGATGTGTCCGATGCATTAAATAAATTGCGAACGGTGTATCAAAATATCATGAAACTCGATTATGACAATAAACGGACAGCGAGTCAGACCATTATTGAAGGTGCAAATGATATTGAAAAAAAATCACCACTAGCACTGGTTGCTGAATTTTATGAACAACAAAATAATCAAGAACTATCAGTAGAGCAACGAGCATTTTTGACTGATTTGATTGAAACTGTGTGGGAGGATTAAGGATGAGACCAATAAAATTAATTGTTTCCGCATTTGGACCTTATGCCGGGGAAACTGAATTTGATCTAGAAACGTTAGGAAATAATGGTATTTATCTGATTACTGGTGATACAGGAGCAGGGAAAACGACGATTTTCGACGCGATTACATATGCACTCTATGGTGAGGCAAGTGGTGCTGTGCGCGAAACATCATTATTCCGGAGTAAATATGCTACTGATGAGACACCAACATTTGTTGAGTTGACATTTAATTATAATGATAAAGTTTATGTTGTCAAACGAAATCCAGATTATGAACGTCCGAAAAAAAGAGGAATAGGATTTAGAACGGAGCCAGCGAATGCAGAACTGATTTTTCCTGATGGCCGCCGCGTGACCAAATTCAAAGAAGTTACTGCCGAAGTTCAGACGATTCTTGGTGTTGATCGTGCACAATTTTCTCAAATCGCGATGATTGCTCAAGGTGAATTTCAAGAATTGATTCTAGCTGAAACAAAAGACCGTCAAGAAATTTTCCGTGAGATTTTCAACACACGCTATTATCAAATTTTACAAGATAAACTTAAACGTGAAGCTACGGAACTTAAACGTGAGTGTGATGATTTGAAAAAAAGTGTGCAGCAGCACATCAAGGATACCGTTGCTGAAGCGGATGACGTTTTATTTATCGAACTTGAACAAGCGAAAAAGGGATCACTTCCAACCGCTGAGACAATTGAGTTAATTGCGAAAATCATTAGCCAAGATCAAGCAAAAGAAGTCGCTCTTTCTCAGGAATTGCAACGAATTGATGACGAAATTGCGAATGTCAAAACGCAACTCGCTAAAATGAGTGAGCTTGAAAATAAACAACAAGCGCTCAAAAACAAAGAAGACGAACATCACACCAAATCTCTTGAGAAACAACGAGTAGAAGCTGATTTCTTAGCTGAAGAGGCAAAAAAACCGCAACGCGATAAGCTCGCTCAAAAAATGACACTAATTGAAAAAGATTTACCGAAATATCAGTCGCTAACAGATATTCAGGAGCAAGTCAAAAACTTTGAAAAAGAAGTTAAGAAATTACGAGAAAATGGACACCAACTCGAAGAGACAATCAAAGACCAAAGTGAAGTTCTTGCCAACAAACGCCAAGAACAAGAACAATTGAAAGATAGCAAAGTCATTTTTGAACAACAAAAGAACACCGCTGATCAGCTTGAAAGACAGCAAAAAAACCTTGAAAAACTCGTCGTTGATTACATGGAATTTAAACGTGATTTAGCCAAGAAACAAACAGATTTAACTGCAGTGCAGCAGAAATTAGACACGTTAGAAGTAGATAATGCTGCGCTTACGAAACAACTTGCTGATAATCGTTTACAAGTCGAACCGCTAAAAGATATTGCTGTTGAAAAAAACCAAGTAGAAAATCAACAAAAAGAATTAAAAACAATTCAACATAAACTTGAAGCTATTCAAACGGATATAACAGTAGTTAATAACTATGAACAACAAATGCTCAAAGAACAACAACGGTATCAACTGGCTAATCAAGAAGCTATTCGTATTAAGCAAGCATACGATCAAACTTTGCAAGCATATATGGATGAACAAGCAGGAGTTTTAGCAACGCAACTTGTTGATGGTGAGGCGTGTCCAGTTTGCGGTTCTGAACATCACCCAAACAAAGCAGTGCTCTCAACAACAGCGCCGACAGAAGAAATGGTAAAGACTGCAAAAAAAGCAGCTGCTGAAGCAGAAGTAAATGCTAAAAAAGCGAGTGAAAAAGTAGCGACACAGCGAACAAAAACAGAAGGATTAGTAGCTGAAATTTTGAAACAAGCCCAAGAATTCGGTGAATACCATGATTTCGCTACACTCGGAACACAACTTCAATTACAAATGGCAGCAAATAAGACAACATTAGAACAATTACAATCGCAGTTACTTGACTTGCAGCAAAAGCACCAGTTGAAAAGTAATCTTGAAAAACAGATTCTCGATCACGATCAAACGTTAGTAGATATGAATAATGAAAAACACAACTTTGCCAATGATAAAGCAGCCTTAACGGCAGAAATTGAGATGCTTGAAACTAAAAAACAAGTCGAAATTATACACGTAGCAAACGAACTTGTTGGTGAGTGTTCATTCGCCACACTTGCAGTACAAGCAAATCAATTACTAGAAACAGTAAAAGGACAACGTTCACAGCTTAAGTTAGTTGAACTAACGAAAAACGTTGAAGTATTTGAGAAATTAGAGCAAGAAGTGCCAGAACTAAGAGCAAGTTTTGAAGCACTTAATCAAGAAAAACAAGATAATACGAATAATCTTGTAAAAGTTGAAGCACAGTTGAAAGCTGAACAGGACAAAGAACAAGGTGTGATTAGCGAATTAGCATATGCTACCAAAGCTGAAGCAGATAGTGAATTACATCTTCTCCGCCAACAAGTAACCGAAATGGATGGGGCACTGCAAGTAGCTAGTAAAGCTAAAATGGAAATTAGTGAAACGCTGAGTAAACTTGATGGTGAAATTCAAGCACTTAAATCTGAATTGCAACAAACGCCAATCCAAGAAGTAGGCGAAGTGGAAGATTTGAAAAAACAACTTGAAGAGCAAAAAGCAACGACAGACCAAATTCGAACAGCGGTGCAAAATCGTTTGGATCGTAATGGAAATGCATTGAAAAACATTCACAAAAAATCTGATGAATTAGTTGCAAAAGAGCAAAAATATACTTGGATGAGTGCGTTGAATAAAACAGCAAATGGAGCCTTGAATGGGAAAGACAAAATTATGCTAGAAACGTTTATTCAAATGACTTACTTCGATCGTATCATTCAGCGGGCAAACTTAAAGTTGATGCAAATGTCGAGTGGACAATACGAATTGAAGCGTCGGATTGAAGCGCAAAATAATCGTAGCCAAAGTGGACTTGAGCTAGATGTAGTTGACCATTATAATGGTTCAATCCGTAGCGTGAAGACATTGTCTGGTGGCGAGTCATTTAAGGCATCGCTCTCACTTGCCCTTGGACTTGCCGATGAAATTCAAGCATCAGCTGGTGGGATTAAACTTGATACAATGTTCGTCGATGAAGGATTTGGTTCACTTGATGAAGAATCATTGAAACAAGCAATTCACACATTAGGAACATTATCTGAAGACCATCGTTTGATTGGAATTATTTCACACGTCGCGGAACTGAAAGAGAAAATTGATAAACAAATTATCATCAGAAAAGATAAGAGCGGTGGAAGTTTCGCTGAAATTATTGTCTAATATTCTTTTGGTTTGCGAATGAGTGAGTTATATTTGCTATGAATATGTATGATAATCAATGAGAATTACCCAGAAACAAGTTAAGTACAAAAAATGACTCTGTTAACAGAGTCATTTTTTGTTTATTCAGTTGGTTGATAATAGTATCCACCATCTTGGATAATAATTGTTAAATCTTCAGCAAGGGTACTTTTGAGTTCAAGCGTTGAAAATGGTTGTGCTGCTGTTTGTTTTTGAATTTGTTCGCTTAAAGTTTCAGTGAGGTCTGCATAATTCCAATCGTCATGGAAGATTCCGGGGATTTTACTAATCAGCGCAGCAAGCCCTTGTTTATCAAAACGACCATTTTCAAAATCAATCCCAAAAGTAGTAATTTGCTGTTGATGCCAAGTTGCTAGCGCTGTTCGCGTTGCTATCGATTGATTGTAATAAGTCTCGAAAATTGAATAGCACATTTCAGGGGAAACTGCTCCCCCTTCAAAGAGAAAAGTGAGTTCGCTCATAATATCTAAGATAACAATGAGACTATTTTGTTGCTCAGTGAGCGTGTGGAAGTCATTTGTCAACAGTGAGTATGCCTCAAAATCAGGCGTCGGATTTTTGGCGATTTCCTCTGCAATCGTTAAATTAATTTGTTGTAACAGTTGCGTCCCTTCACTTTCAAGCGCTTCTAAAACAGTTAATTTACGTAAACGGACATCATCATTGTCGAGAATTTCATCACTAAATTTTGCGGTATCTTTTACTTTGGTCTGGAGCGATAAAATGCGACTTTTAAATTCACGATCTTGAAAATCACTAATTTTGTTCAATTGCTCAGTAATTGTGTCGAGTTTGGTGTTGATTTCAGTCAGCTGATGTTCGATGACAATCATCGCAGTGGTAGCTACCATGCCAACTGGACCACTAGCGAGGGCAAAAGCTTTCACCAGTGAAGGAAGTGTGACTGTATGAGGATCATCGGATTTGAGTAGTTTTTTTACTTGAGGAATTAGTTTTGTTAGTGACCTAAATTGGAATAACAAATTGCACTATTTTCCAATACCATTTATTTGATTGATTATACAATGTTATTAAGTTCGATTTTGAATG
>JTLC01000006.1 GCA_000798955.1 Firmicutes bacterium ZOR0006
AAGCCTTTGGATTTCAAAACTTAGCACGTACTGAGAAGTTGATGATTATGCGAACTTCTTCCGCCCACTAAATTGACAAAGAACCATTTATTTTAGTTTAGAAGGCAATACGCAATTTGTTGCGGAAATCATTGCCAAAAAAATGCAAGCAGATATTTTTGTGATTCAAGCACAAAAAACCTACCATACACAGGGGTTTAAAAAGTTTTTTTGGGGAGGGAAAAGTGTTGTTTTCAACGAACGTCCACTCATTGAACCGCTAGATTTTATAGCTGAGCAGTATGAACGTATCTTTATTGGAACGCCAATTTGGGTTGGTACAATGGCACCACCAGTCAAGAGTTTCTGTTATCAGTATCAATTTACTGGGAAAGAGGTGCAACTTTTCTGTACGCATGGTGGCGGGAAGTTTGTCAAATTTTCACAAGAAGTCCAAAAAATTCTTCCAGACAACGATTTTGGTACAGTTTTTGCACAGCGAGAGCCACTTATTTTGCACCAAGAGCAGCAAGCGCAACAAGCATGTGAACAATGGCTCCAACAAATTGAAAACTAAAAAAGTAACACCCCATTCTTGGAATACAAGTAATGGGGTGTTTTTATATTGGAAAATAGTGTGAAAATGCGAAAAGGACATTTCTGTTAGGGGTGCTAACTAGAAACGTCCGGAAGAGAATAAGTGTTTAGTTATCAAAATGGTGAACAATTTTTTTCGTCAAGTGATATAATCCACCAATGACAAGCGTTGTTGCAGTACTGATAGTTGCAATTAAGACCACAAGATTAACTTTTTTTTCAGTATCAAAGACAAATACCTCAGGATCTGTTGGTGCATAGGCAGTAATTTTGTCTTGGAATTCAGTTTTATAAATACGTTTTTTTGGTTTCGTGCTCATTGTGAGGTCCTCCTTTTTGATTAGGTATATTCATTATAGCGAGAATTTTGTTCACAACAAGCAAATTTCGTATTTTTTCAGTAATTATTGTTTGAAAAGCAAGGAAGCTAAGAATGAAGCAGCGTTGAAGTGAGGATGAAATTGAAAATGAGCCATTCAAGGATTCTTATGTGAAAATTCATAACTAACTAGGTTTACAAAAGGCGTGTTTTACGTTAAAGTAAGCAAAATTATTACAAGAAGGGGGGGCGGACAAATGAAGCTGATTTCGACCTTTCCATTGACAGTGGAACAAACAAGCTTGATAACGGAATTGGGTGTTGAAGTCGAGCAAATCACAGCTGCTCAACTAGTGAATCATGATGTCAGTGAGTATGAAATTGTTGTCTTTGGTCAGGTATATGAACCACTTGATTTTACGAAGTTTACCAATCTCAAAGTGCTCCAATTAGGCAGTATGGGCTTTGATATGATCCCACTAGAAATGCTAACAGCACGTGATGTGAAAATTTATAATAATCGTAATGGTTTTACCATCCCAACCTCAGAAATGGTAGTTACATACATTTTGATGTTATATAAGAAAATGCATCAGTTATTTGAACAGCAACAAGCTCATCAATTTGAACAAATTTTTACTTTGCGAGAATTGACGGGGCAACATGTCACTATCGTGGGAACGGGGCATATTGGGACAGCGATTGCTAAGCGACTACAAGCATTTGATTGTGAAATTACAGGTGTGAATCGCAGTGGAACAATGCGACATTATTTTGACCAGTGTATTCGTATGGATGAGATTGAAGCAGTGTTAACAAAAACAGATATTCTGATTTTAGCACTACCAGGTAATGAGCAAACACAAAATTGGTTATCAGCAAAACGTATTGCTTTACTGCAACGAGAAGCAATCGTCGTGAATATTGGCAGAGGGAGCTTAGTTGATGAACAAGCATTGATTCAAGCTTTGCAAAGTCAAGCAATCGCCGGTGCAGCACTTGATGTGTTTCGCCAGGAACCATTACCAGATGAAAGCCCACTATGGGAATTAGCGAATGTGATTATCACACCGCATAATGCCTTTGCGAGTAGTCGAAATCAAGAGCGGATGTTCGCAAATATTTATGAGACAGTGGAAGCGTATATGAAGGGGCAACCATTAGCAACAATTAACGGAAAGTAGGGAACGAGCATGAAAGGTTTTGTAAAAGATTTTAAAGAATTTGTATTGCGTGGGAATGTTATTGATCTTGCGGTAGCAGTCGTTTTAGGAGCAGCTTTTAAAGCAATTATTGATGCAATTGTTAACAATATTTTCAGTCCAGTGATTGGAATGATTACAGGTGGACTAGCACTAGACCAATTAACACTTCAAGTAGGTGAAGTGACATTCCAATATGGTGTGCTAATTATGGCAGTGATTAATTTTATCCTGATTGCATTATTATTATTCATCGTGATTCGGGTTATTAGTCGCTTACGTAAAGCGAAAGAAGAAGAACCAACACCAGATACACCAGAAGTTGAGATTTTAAAAGAAATTCGTGAACTTCTCAAATCACAACAAAAATAAGTATCTGCTCGTAGTATGTGCAAAAAAGTGAGCAAAAGGTAGATACTATCGTTTGCTTTAGTTCAATAGTATCGCGAAAGCTACATGAAGGTGTAGCTTTTTTCGTGGTTAAAGGAAGTGTTTTTTTGTTGAATGACTGACGAAAAGTAAGTTTTTTGATACAATAAAAAGACAAGAAAAAATAGAGGAGGAAAGCAAATGTTATTAGCTTTTGATATTGGGAATACAAATACGGTTGTCGGTGTTTTTCAGGGGGAAGAAATGATTGCGAATTGGCGACTTTCGACAGATCCGAAACGGACTTCAGATGAATATGGTGCGAAAATTCATTCGTTATTTTTATTTAAACATTTGGATTTTAGTACAATCACAGACGTTATTGTGTCTTGTGTTGTTCCGGATGCATTACAAAATATTTTATGGTTTGTGGAAAAATACCTCCATTGCCAGCCATTAGTTGTTGGACATGGATTGAAAACCGGCATTAATATGAAAATTGATAATCCAAAGTCAAGTGGAGCTGATTTAGTCGTTACAGCAGCGGGTGCCTATCATAAATACCATGAAACACTCGTTATTGTTGATATGGGAACAGCAACGACAGTGACAGTTGTCACAGGCAAAGGTGAGTACCTTGGTGGTGCAATTGCACCGGGAATTAATGTTGCGATGAATGCTTTGTCAGGGAATGCTGCACAGTTACCACGAATTGAATTAACGGCACCACCAAAGGCGATTGGGACAAATACTGTTCATGCGATGCAATCAGGGTTAGTGTATGGTTATGCGGGCTTGATTGATCGGATTGTGAGTGAAATTTTAGCCGAAATTCCTGGAGAAAAGCGGGTTGTGGCAACTGGTGGACAAGCAACATTAATTGCTCAACATGCGAAAACTATTGACTTTATCGATGAAGATTTATTACTAGATGGATTATTAGCTATTTATCAGATGAATAAAAAATAATGAGTAAATGGCATTTGGCTTGTTATTTCATAAAAAATACGATACGATAAAACAGCTGAAAAATAAAATTAAGTATGACCAAGAGAGGCTGAAAAAATTTATGCGTTTACGAAATGTACCTCATGCAAAAGAAACGATTGAAAATAATCCCCACTACGTAATTCCAGAACCAAAAGATCATCGCGGTAGTTGGCACCAAGTTTTTGATAAAAAACAACCATTACATATTGAAGTTGGAATGGGGCGTGGGCGATTCTTATACGGGATGGCAGAAGCAAACCCACATATTAATTATTTAGGGATTGAGAAAATGGATAGTGTGCTGATCAATGCGCTAGAACGTTTGATGAAAAAGCCGTTACCAAATCTTCGCCTTGTTCGGGTGAATGCAGAGCAACTTGATGAAATGTTTGCACGTGGTGAAGTAGACCTCGTCTACTTGAACTTCTCAGATCCATGGCCAAAGAAAAAGCACATGAAACGTCGTTTAACACATGAGAATTTCTTGCAGCAGTATGAGACAATTACTGATTATGGAGCAATCCATTTTAAAACTGATAATCGTGGACTATTTGAATATTCACTGATGAGTTTAGCGAATTATGGGATGAAATATGACTTTATGAGTTTGGACCTACATAATTCTGATTTTGAAGGGAATATCATGACTGAATATGAAGCCCGTTTTGCTCGTAAAGGACACCCGATTTATCGTTTGGAAGCACATTTTGTTAATAAAGTGGCGGCATGTACAACACTTTTATGTGAAGAAGAAGCAACAGAGTAAAAAAGCAGGCCTTTGCCTGTTTTTTTATGGGTAAATATCAATATTTATCTTTTTTTTTAATGTTTAACTGGTATAATATTAGTATCAAGTGGCAACACGTTCAAAAGAAAAAATGGTGTGTGAGCGCATGGAGAAGCTGAAGTGTAAATGTCCCAAAAGCTTTTCAGTAATAATTCATGAAGTTCGCCGATCAACGCTATTAATGTTCCAATTTCAGTAGTGACTCTTGGGCAGTACCATTGAAAATAGTGGTGTCTGCTGTGAAGCAATGACTGAAAATGACCTTAGCAAGATGAGTTAATTTGTATCTCAAAGAACGAACAACTGAAAACTTGTTAGGCGATTTAATAGTTAGGTTGGTTTACATATAGTAATAACAAAAAGGAGGAGCTTGAGAAAGCTCCTCCTTTTTGCGCTATTTCGATGCCAATGCAAATTTTTAATAGTAGGGTAGCCGTCAGGCTAGCAATTGAAGCCTCAATCACGTGATACGTTAGCCATATTTTCCCAGGCTGAGCACTTAGTCTATTGTTTTGGAATAGATGATTCCTTGCGCCCAAAGTTTCATCGCATAACTAATGCTACAGACAAGTAGCAGTGTCGCAAATGCGAGCACAAATCGAAATTGGATATAGATGGCGAGTGGTGATAAAGCACAGGCGATTAAACCAAGAATAACATTCCAGTAGATTAAGCGTTGATAACGTGTTTTCCAAAAAACATTAATTAAAGATACTTTTGAACCGTAGGTCATAAATTTTTTCATCAGTGATATAACAAATAAAATACCGGCGACAAGAACGAGAAAAAGCATATTTTTGAGTGAAAAACGATCTTCGGTCAGCATGATAATACGCAACAAAATACCTTGGAAAGAAAGAAAAAAGAAAAGTAGTAAATGTGCTTGTGTCCACCAGTATACTTGAATGACTGATTGATGAATTCGCCGATGAGAAACTTGGTCGTAGTAAATCCACCAAATTGCAAATACATAAACGAGGTTAACAAAGCTCAAAATAAAATTATCAAAATTTAAATCATTCACTTGAATATTCAGTAGAGCAGAAATGAGGAGTTCCGCAAGAACGAGTAGTGTAAAAAGGCCGAATCTTTCATTTAAAAATGGTGTATGGATAGAAGAATCGTGATGATATTCTTCGATGACAACCCATGGAATTGATAGCTCGACAAAGAGTAGTGCAATCCAAGCAAAGTAGCGCCAAAGACCCGGTAAAAAATAACTTAGCCAAAAAAGTAACATCCAAATTAAGTAAAAGGCCGTCATTTGCCAAACGAGTTTCCGGATATGCATATTGGTTTGTGAAGCGAACCAATAAATAAATAATTGAAGGAGCCGAGCAATAATATAGGCAATAACAAAGAGATAAGCATGTGTAGCTAACTTTACAGCAGCAACACCGATGAACATCATTGTTCCCATTTTGAAAAGAACAAAAAGGCGGTGGTACGTATCATTCATTCGTGCGCGGGCACTATAAAATGTGTTACGAAGCCAAATAAGCCAAATTGCAAGAAAGCCAATCATAAAATGTAAGAAGCCAACAAAGGAAAAGTTATAGACAAAGGCGGTGTTCATAATGGCGATTAAACCAACAAACAATAAATCATAAAAGAGATCAAGCCAATCAGCACGGTCTTTTGTTGAAACAGAATATAATTTTGGTCGTCGAAAAATAACGTCCCAAATGGTATAATGTGGCATTTATATACCTCCCTTTATTTATTGATTTCATCCATTCTATCACTTTTGTGATGAATAAAAACATGATACAATAAAAAGAATGATAAACCCTTTGTTTTTGTGAAAATTTTCAGTATTTATAGTGGTAATTTTTAGGCAATGATGGTTTTAGGAGGAAAAAAGATGTCAATTATACCAGCGGATACAAGCGTCTATACACCGATGATGCAACAATATTTAACAATTAAAGCAAATTATCAAGATGCTTTTGTTTTTTTTCGCCTTGGTGATTTTTACGAACTGTTTTTTGATGATGCTTTATTAGCAAGCCAAGAACTTGAAATTGCATTAACAGGGCGTGAAGCCGGTGCAAGTGAAAAAGTACCAATGTGTGGCGTTCCTTACCACGCAGCAAATAATTATATTGAAAAATTGATTGAAAAAGGTTATAAAGTGGCTATCTGTGAGCAAGTTGAAGAAGCCGGTGCAGGGAAAAAGTTAGTCAAGCGTGATGTTGTCCAAGTCATTACACCAGGAACTGTGATGAATCAAGAAAGTTTGCAAGATGAAAAAAATAACTATCTTGTTACGGTCGAACAAATCGGAAATCAATTTGCGGTGGCGTATGCTGATATTTCGACTGGAAAATTATATGCATCATTGATTAGTGCGACAGCAATGGCATTAGCGAGTGAAATTCTGAGTTTAGATACAAAAGAATTAGTTGTTTCAAGTCAATTGCCGCTGGCACTCTATGAAGCATTGCAACAAAATTATGGACTAACAGTTTCAATCTGTGAGCAAACAGAGCCATTACCAACTGCTCTGATTGCATCGCTCACACAAACGACGGTACTGCCAGCGTTAACACGCCTATGGGCATATATTATGCAAACTCAGAAACGTTCTTTAGATCATTTCCAAGCAGTTCAATTTGTTGAGTCATCGCAATATGTGCAAATGGATATGTATTCTAAACGCAACTTAGAATTAACGCAAACGTTAAGAAATAACAGTAAACAAGGTTCATTGCTTTGGCTATTGGATAAAACACATACAGCAATGGGAGCCCGATTGTTACGGGCATGGCTTGAACGCCCACTTGTGAATCAGGCAAGCATTGAGACACGGTTAGACATGGTAGCAGCATTTAAGGCGGATATTTTTATTCGTACCGAGATGAAAGACGTCTTGAAAAACGTTTATGATTTAGAACGCCTTGTTGGGCGAATTGCATATGGAAGTGCAAATGCACGTGACCTAGCTCAATTACGGCGGTCATTACAACAAATACCAGCAATTACAGCTGTGGTGCAACAATTGCCAGAACAATTAGCAATCGAGCTTATTCAACAACTTGATGAGTGCCCGCAGTTGTGCCAATTATTGGAGCGTGCCATTCAAGAAAATCCAGGACTCTCAATTAAAGATGGTGATATCATTGCCGATGGCTATGATGAAGCATTAGATCGTTATCGTGATGCTCGCCGCAACGGAAAAACATGGTTAGCAGAACTCGAACAACGAGAGCGAGAAACAACAGGTATCAAAAATCTTAAAGTTGGTTATAATCGGATTTTTGGCTACTATCTTGAAGTTACAAAAGCAAATATTGGTCAGATGCCAGAAGATGGTCGCTACGAACGTAAGCAAACATTGGCCAATGCGGAACGCTATATTACGCCAGAACTGAAAGAAATGGAAGCAACAATTTTACAAGCTGAAGAAAAAATTGTCCAGCTTGAATATCAACTCTTTTTGGAATTACGAGAGGAGTTACAAGCGTATATGCAACGTTTACAACAATTAGCGACCACAGTTGCAACAATTGATGTTTACCAAGCTTTTGCGACTGTCAGTGAAACATTTGGATATGTGCGACCAAATTTTGATTCAGCTTCGGAGCTGATAATTGTCGATGGTCGTCATCCGGTAGTAGAGCAAGTGATTGGTTCGCATGCCTATGTCGAAAATGATTGTCACATGGGTGCAGAAAGTCAAATTTTATTGATTACTGGACCAAACATGGCAGGGAAATCAACATATATGCGTCAAGTAGCAATGATTGCGATTCTTGCACAAGTTGGGTGTTTTGTACCAGCAACAACAGCCATATTACCATTATTTGATCGGATTTTCACAAGAATTGGTGCGAGTGATGACCTTTTTAGTGGACAAAGTACCTTTATGGTCGAAATGATGGAAGTGAACAATGCATTACAACAGGCAACACCAAATAGTTTGATTCTCCTTGATGAAATTGGTCGTGGAACATCAACATATGATGGGATGGCAATTGCACAATCAATTTTAGAATATATTCATGCAGAAGTGGGTGCCAAGACACTGTTTTCAACGCATTATCATGAACTTACAGCGCTTGAACAAGACTTACCAAAACTCAAAAATGTACATGTCAGTGCGATTGAAGAAGATAACCATATCGTTTTTCTTCATAAAATTAAACATGGAAGTGCCGATAAAAGCTATGGAATTCACGTTGCAAAATTAGCAGCGCTACCAGAAGCAGTGATTGCACGTGCCAATGTTATTTTAGAAACGTTTGAACAAGCAGGTCACTTGTCGGCAATAACATTACCAAAACCAACGACACCAAAACGCCGGACACGCAGTAAACAACAAATTTCATTTTTCGATGCACCAGAAACATTAGCCACACCAACTCCAATTCGCGAAGTAGTAGAAGTGCCAGTTGAAGTGATTGTTGAGGTAGAGAAGCCATCACCGATTATCGAAAAATTACAAGGCATCAATATCTACGAGTTAAATCCAATTCAAGCACAGCAACTCTTGTACGAATTACATGAAGCAGCAAAGAAAAACTAAGTGCTGACACCGGTTTTACGAAACTAAGCGTAAAGGTGAAAACGAAAGGTAAGACAGAAAGTGAATATGAGAATTAGCGAGTATGCAAATTGAATGTTTACGTCTGTTCGCCTTTTGTAGGAGGAAGCATGCCAAAAACTAAGTGCTAACACCGGTTTTACGAAACTAAGCGTAAAGGTGAAAAGTAATCGATAAAGAGTAGTTTTGCTCATATGAAAAAACATCGTTCCAAAGATATGTAGGGCGATGTTTTTTGATTATTTAAAATTGTCCTTCCAGTTGGTGGTCGAAGAAGGAAATACGTTTAAATTGAAGTGTATTGTCATGGAAGAGGAGGAGTGTGCCACCAAGAAAATACCCGAGGCTGAAAAAAGAACCGAGTAAAAGATAGATAATTGCGATAATAATAAAACCAATACCAATCCAAAATGTAAAGAGTGTCGGTTTTATTTGAGTTGCGATGCGAAAGCAAGCAATTTGTAATAAAATGAATAGCAGTGCGAACGGCAACGGCCGAATAAGCCGAAAAAACGGAAACCATTGCAGTAAAAAATGTTCGAGTTGTGGTGAGTGCCAGAGTGAGCCAGTCGCAACATAAATAAGAAATGGGAAGAAGATACAACTCGTTGTAATTTGAAGTATCCATTTAGCAAAAATTTTTTGCTGAAGCATAGTCTCACCCACCTCATTTTTAATAATTTTATGTATTGTAATCAAGAATCGTTTTTTTGTCAAAGTCGATTTTACTGAAAAGATATGCTATAATTAAAGGCTCAAAGAAGTTGGAAAAAGGAGATGATTCGATGGCAATAATTCAAAGAATGAGTGAACATCTGGCAAATAAAATTGCTGCTGGAGAAGTGATTGAACGCCCAGCGAGTGTTGTAAAAGAACTTGTTGAAAATGCAATTGATGCTCAAGCAACAGCAATTGATATTGTTCTTGAACAAGCAGGGACACAATTGATTCAAGTTAGTGATAATGGGAGCGGGATGGATCATGATGATGCACTTCACGCATTCGAGCGCCATGCAACAAGTAAATTACATGATGAATATGAGCTCTTTCATATTCAAACACTTGGCTTTCGTGGAGAAGCTTTGCCATCGATTGCTTCGGTTGCGAAAGTTACACTCCAAACGTCAACGGGGGAAGTAGGAACACAAGTTATTATTCATGGTGGAAAGATACAAACACACGAGTTTGCTGCCGCGAAAAAAGGGACGTTGATTCGAGTAGAACAATTATTCTACAATACACCGGCACGATTGAAATATTTAAAAACAGCGACTACGGAAGTCAATCATGTCCTTGATTATATTACGAAAACGGCCTTAGCCCAACCACAGCTACGCTTACGACTTCAACACAATGGTAAAATTTTATTTCAAAGCCCTGGAAATGGAGAATTAAGACAAGTGTTGGCGAGTGTTTATTCAGTTGCGATTGCAAAGAGTGCCGTTGCGTTTGAAGCGACAACACCGGATGTGAGTATCCATGGGTATGCGGCTTTGCCAGAACACCAAAAAACGAATCGTAATGCAATGACGATAGCGATTAATGGTCGAGTTATCAAAAATTATGCGATTCAAAGAGCTATCGTTGAAGCGTACTATACGATGATTCCCGATAGTCGATTTCCAATAGTAATTTTGAATGTTCAAATGGATCCGGGATTACTTGATGTCAATGTTCATCCAGCAAAATTAGAAGTACGTTTAAGTCAAGAGGCACAGTTGCAACAACTGATTAAAGAGACGATTCGAACACAATTGCAAGAGTACGCGCTGATTCCAACAATTGAGAAAAAAGAAAAAACTGGTCAACAGCTGATGAGTCAACAGCAAATTTGGCAACCGAGTAAGCCGAGTCGGAGCGAGGTTCAACAAGCTATCCAAGCTTATCAACCACCTAATCCAAGTGTACCCGAGCATATCGAATCAGCCGTTGGAACTGAAGCATTAATGCCTGAAGCAAGGAATGTTGAAATTGGGCAGCCAAAAGAAGCACCCGTTCAACCGAATTTTGATTATATGCAAGTATTCGAACCTCAAGGACCAATTCAACACGTGGTCATCATGACGGAAACGTTACCCAACCGGGAACCGATGATTGAACTTGAACAGGCAGACACGGCAAAGGAATTTCCTGTTATGCAAGTCATTGGGCAGTTATTTGGTACATATATCTTGGCACAAGGTGAGCAAATGTTTTATTTAGTTGATCAACATGCAGCCCAAGAACGAATCAAATATGAACAATATATGCACGCTCTCAGTCAAAAGCAAATTCAAACCCAAACATTACTTGTGCCATTTACATTTGAGGTCTCAGCAGTTGATTTTCACTTTCTGACAGGCAAACTCGAACAGCTCGCGCAAGTTGGCGTAATCGCCGAATCGTTTGGACTCCAGTCATTCATTATTCGGGCCTTACCAACTTTTATTCCATCGGGGCAAGAGCAAGAATACATGGCAGCAATGTTTGAGTTATTATTACAACAGCGACGAATTGATACCGTTCGCTTACAAGAAGCAGCAGCAATTATGCAAAGTTGTAAAAAATCAATAAAAGCAAATCATGCTTTAACAACAGTTGAAATGCAAGCGTTACTTCATCAACTTGCTGAGTGTGAACAACCCTATAATTGTCCACATGGACGTCCAATTATCGTACAGCATCGCCAGTATGAAATTGAAAAATGGTTTAAACGTGTGATGTAAAGGAGAAAGAAAATGGAAGAAATCAAAGTAGTTGTTGTCGTTGGACCGACGGCCAGTGGGAAAAGTCAATTAGCAATTGATATTGCCACCCAGTTTGATGGTGAAATTATTAGTGGAGATTCCATGCAAATCTATCGCGGAATGAATATTGGAACTGCAAAAGTCACAACTGAGGAAATGGCGGGAATTCCACATTATTTGATTGATATTTGTGAGCCAACTCAGACTTACTCTGTTGCCCAATTTCAACACGATGTGCGGCAATTAATTAGTGACATTCATCACCGCGGGAAATTACCGATTATTGCCGGAGGCACAGGATTATATATTCAAGCGGTATTAATGGATTATCATTTTGATGAACAACGGGATACAACCTTACGAGAGCAGCTACAAGCGCAGTATGCACAAACAACAAATGATGATCTGCATGCGGTTTTAGCCACAATCGATTGGCAAGCTGCCCAAGAGATTCATCCAAATAATCGCCAACGAATTATTCGGGCGTTAGAAATGGCACACAGCGGACAAAAAAAGAGTGCTGTTGCTCAAGCACAAAAAATGTTATACGATGCCCGAATCATTGGTTTAGACGTACCACGTGAGTTGCTCAATGAACGGATTAATATGCGTGTTGATACTATGGTTGATCTTGGATTAATCAATGAGGTTCGAGATTTATACGAAGCAAATGTGTTAGGTGAAACAGCCGTGAAGGCGATTGGATACCAAGAGTTTATTCCGTACTTTGCGGGACAAGTGAGCGAGGCATTTGCAATTGAGCAAGTGAAAATTCATTCGCGGCGATATGCTAAGCGGCAAATGACATGGTTTAAAAATCAAAAATTACCAATAGAGTGGTTTGAAATGACTCCTGAAGTTGCAGTCCAAACAACACAAGCGGTATTTAACTATTTGCGACGTACATTTCAGGCACAGTGTGTTGGATATGATTCCCGAGAAAATGATCAAAAATGTGAGTAAACAATAAAAAATGCCCCTTATGAGTGAAAAACTTTTCAAAGGGGCGTTTTTTTACTTTTTTTAGAAGAAAATCAAGAAACAAAGCATACAGCCGTATAGTATTGTCGCAAGAATCCCACCGCTGAAATCGACGAGTACATCGATAACACTAGCACTCCGGTTAGGAACGAAATGTTGGATAAATTCATCGACAACACTCGCCAAAAGCGTCATTGCGAGGCTATAAATCATGATATTATACCAAGGAAATGCAAGTGAGTGCCAAAAGCCAAGTCCAAAGCTTGTGAGGACAAAAAATTGGGTCATGTGAGCAGCTTTACGAATCAAAAAATGTTCAAACTCTAGAGGCGAACGTTGGGTTAATTCAGGGTAAAGAGGATAGAATAAAGTCGTTAATTTTCTTTGAAACACAGC
Source organism: Firmicutes bacterium ZOR0006 (assembly GCA_000798955.1). Lineage (GTDB taxonomy): Bacteria > Bacillota_I > Bacilli_A > Culicoidibacterales > ZOR0006 > ZOR0006. The sequence continues at coordinate 12,893 of JTLC01000006.1, forward strand.
CCATGAATGTTGCCAAAACTGTGGCCATTTTTTTTGCCAACGTAGCCATTTTTCCAATGAAGTTTGGCTACGTGCTTCGCTTTGATGTCCAATTTGGCGTGAATTATGCGTGATAAACCCCTCCCAAATGAATATACAAAAGAATAAAACAATCGAGACTATGTGCATCAACACCCCTCCTTTACACCTAAAAGTAGCGTCATTATAGCATTTGTTAGTAAAAAAACAACCCTAGCAATTAGTAAAGAAAATTGTAAAAAAAGCCAATAAAAGTCAATGAATTTATAAAAAATTACAAATAAATGATGAATAATTACGTCTAATGATATTTTTTTGTATAGACAATTAGAAATAAGTAAAACTTTTTTTCAAAAAAGCTTGCAACAATAAACATTTTTGCATACAATAATCAACAAGTGAACAACATATATTGATGTTGGGCACAAAACGTAGGAGGGTTTTTTTATGGTAATGACAAAACAAATGATTTTAGATGACGCAGTTGCGAATAACGTTCGTTTCATTCGCCTTCAATTTACTGACATGTTAGGAACAATCAAAAATGTTGAGATTCCTTTGAGTCAATTAGAAAAAGCATTAAACAACCAAATGATGTTTGATGGATCATCAATCGAAGGTTTTGTCCGGATCCAAGAATCAGACATGTACTTACATCCAGACTACAGTACATGGAAAATTTTAACTTGGGAACAACCATACGATGGGTCAAAGGTTGCACGTTTAATTTGTGATATTCATAAAGTGAATGGGGAGCCATTTGCAGGGGATCCGCGAGGGAATTTACGTCGCATGTTAGCAAAAATGGAAAACATGGGATATGTCGCTTTTAATATCGGATTCGAACCAGAGTTCTATTTATTCAAGCGTGATGCAAAAGGAAATCCAACGTTAGAGTTTACTGATAATGGGGGATATTTTGATTTATCACCGGTAGATGGAGCTGAAGATTGCCGTCGCGAGATTGTGATCGAACTTGAAAAATTAGGGTATGAAATTGAGGCAAGTCATCATGAAGTGGGTCCAAGCCAGCATGAGATTAACTTTAAATACGCAGATGCACTTAAAGCTTGTGACGATTTACAAACACTTAAATTATTAGTGCGTAATATCGCCCGTAAACATAATATGAAAGCAACATTCATGGCAAAACCAATTACAGGTCAAGCTGGAAATGGAATGCACACAAATATGTCTTTATTTACAAAAGATGGGAAAAATGCATTCTATGATGAAAATGGTGACTTACAGTTAAGTCAAACAGCCTATCACTTCGTATCAGGAGTATTGGAAAATGCGAAATATTTTACAGCAATTACCAACCCAACAGTAAACTCTTATAAACGTCTTGTGCCAGGATATGAGGCTCCATGTTATGTGTCTTATTCAGACAGTAATCGTAGTGCGTTAATTCGAATTCCTGCAAGCCGTGGAATGGGGACACGTTTAGAATTACGTAGTGCTGATCCAATGTCGAATCCATATTTAGCACTTGCAGCAGTACTTGCAGCGGGACTAACAGGAATTGAAAAAGGAAATCATCCAGGAAAACCAATTTATGGTGATATTTTCCACATGACGGATGAAGAACGTGCAGAGCTCGGTATTACGAACTTGCCAACGGACTTACAAGAAGCATTAAATAACTTTGAAACGAGTGATTTAATGAAAGAAGCGTTAGGTGAACATACGTTTACGAAGTTTATCGAAGCAAAACGGATTGAGTGGGATCATTTCCGTACAACTGTCCACCAATGGGAAGTTGATAACTATATCCATATGTACTAATATACATACACAGGAAAGAATGGTGATTTTCACCATTCTTTTTTTAATTTTACAGGTTAAAATTAAGAGTAACCGCAAAAACTTTTCAAAGGGGCTTGATTTTGCTATAATTTAAACAGTTTATTGAAAAAAATCAAGAAATTGAGCAGAAAGTAGGAATAAAAAATGAACCAAGCGTTAATTGACCGTATCAACGAATTATCACGTTTATCAAAAGAGCGTGAATTGACAGCTGAAGAGCAAGTTGAACGCCAAGCATTACGTCAAGAATATTTACAAGTATTTCGTGCTAATGTCAAAAGTCATTTGTTAAATATCAAAGTTGTTGACGAAACAGGTGCTGATATCACCCCAGATAAATTAAAATTAGCGAAAGCACAACAACAAAACTAAGGAAGAAACTACAGCATGAAACAACATAAGCGAATGTGGAAAGTTATCAGCGCGGGAACTATTGCCGTGCTTTGGATTTGTTTTATTTTTGGGAATTCACTCCAAACAGGTGATAATTCAGGTGCTCTTAGTGGAACAATTGTTGAGTTTTTAATGGATATCATGCCAAACTTAGCAACATGGTTTACTAGTGATCAAATTCACTTTCTCTTACGCAAACTTGCTCACTTTAGTGAGTATGCTATTCTAGGATTGTGGTTATGGATTTTTTGGCTCCAAATTGTCAAAATACAAATAAAAAAAATATCGCGAACAAAATTTCAAGCACAGGGTCGCCAAGAATTATGGTCGAAAATAGAGTACCGTGCGATTATTGGGCAAACGTTGACACTTGGTATGACAACAGGGTTGCTGACAGCACTGAGTGATGAAACAATTCAAACATTCGTGCCAGAGCGAGCAGGACAAGTGGCCGACGTATGGATAGATTTTGCTGGAATTTTAGCAATGCAATTGATACTTGCAAGTATCAGCTATATATTGAATAAAAGAAAATTGGTAGGTAAATAAGATGAAAAAAGTGTTGGTAGCAACAGTAACAGCAAGCTTGATTTTGACATTAAGTGCTTGTGGAGAGCAGACAAAAGCTGACGAAACAGCAGAACCAAAACAAGCAGTTGTTGAAATGACAGATGAAAATACGTTCTTGATGCCAGTCGGAACGACATATACAGAAAAAAATCCACGTGATGGAAAAGAATACGATGTAACAATTGATTTTACAAATGAATATGTTGGAACATTCAGTGATACTGAAAATGGACCGAAAGCAGATCATAAAGCTGTCGAAATTGATTTTACAGTGACAAATAATGGTGAAGAACCATTAACATTACCAAACGATGTATTTATCTCATTAATCGATAAATATACATCACAAGAATATTCACGTACATTAACAAGTGCTGATGAAGCAACACATCCACAAATGCAAACAGGTGAACAAGTAAAGCCAGGGGAAACAAAAACATTTACTAAAGTAATTGAACTTCCTTTAGAGTTAAGTATTTATGATTGCATGGTTTACTTAGGTGCAACCGTTGGATATGTTACGTGGGATGTAGAAAACAGCATCACAGGCGGAGAATAACCCAAGTGCTGACACCGATTTTGCAAAACTAAGTATGAAGCTAGGGAGCAACCAAAAAATTGTCCTGATTTATGCTCTGGCAATAATTGTTGTTCCTAGTGAAAAATAGTGTAAAGCCAGATAACAGTTGGACTCGATTCATTTGAGTTCAGCTGTTTTTTTCTGGAAACAAACAATTAACTGGCGACAAAAAGTTGCTTTTTTTGTATAATATGAAAGATAGCAGAAATGTTTTCAAAAGGAGCAGAAAAAATGAAGTTTAAAGATTTATTAGAATGGAAAAATATTTATCGTGGAATGATGGTCGGTGCTGCTGATCTTGTGCCTGGTGTGAGTGGGGGAACAATCGCCGTTTTATTAGGAATTTATGATCGCTTACTTGATTCAATTGGAAACTTTTTTAAACACCCAGTTAAGAGTATTCAATTTTTAGTGCCACTAGGAATTGGAGCAGGATTAGTTATCTTGATGCTCAGTTCAACAATTGAATTTTTATTAGAGCATTATCCGCAACCAACAAACTTTTTCTTCTTAGGTCTAATTTTAGGGATTTTACCATATTTATTACGACAAGCAGACCATCGGACAAATTTTAAATGGCAACACTATACTGTTGTTGCAGCAGCAACTGCCTTTGTTATTTTCTTAGGACTGTTCCAAGGTGAAGAGTCAACAAAAATTATTACTGAATTAACACTTTCAAGTGGGATTTTCCTCTTTTTCAGTGGCTGGGTTGCAAGTATGGCAACGATTTTACCGGGAATTAGTGGGTCATTTGTACTGTTAATTCTTGGAGCCTACTCAACAGTTATTGCGGCTGTCTCAAATCTGAATATTGCCATTCTGATTCCAGTTGGACTTGGAGTAGCAATTGGCTTTATCGTAAGTAGTAAAGCGATTAGTTATTTACTCCACCGCTTCCCAGCATATATGTATGCTGTAATTATTGGATTAGTCTTTGGATCAATTTTTATTGTTTTCCCGGGATTCCAAGCCGGTGTAGCTCAAGGGATTATTAGTCTTGTGACACTAGGAGCAGGTTTTGCAGTTGCCACGTTACTCGGAAATACTGAGCATACTGATGAAAAAGAATTCTAAACATAAATACTTGTGTGAAGGGCAACAAAAGTTGCTCTTTTTCTTTTGTTTCAGAAAAAAGATGGACAAACCTATTAAAATATCACTATAATAGAAAAAATAGAATGAATCTAAGGGGGATTTCAAATGAAAAAAACATGGGATTTAACACCATTATATGAAAATGAAACCGATCCACAAATAGAACAAGATTTACAACAAGTATTAACATATTACCAAGCAATTCAACAAGTATTGACGACAAGTGATGCTTTTGAAGTTGGTATTATTCGTGATGTACTGATTCATCAACAACAAGCGGCAGCATTGGCATCAAAGTTAGGTGCTTTCGCAAATCTTTCAATGACTGTTAATACGAAGAATCAAGCAGCGATTAACTTATTAAACCGGCTTCAAGTCGAATTTAGTAACTATGCCAACCTTGATGTGTTATTTGGGGATTACTTGGCAACGGCAAGTGAAGAAGCATTTGAAGATTTATTTGTTATTGGTGGCGATGAGTTAATTTTAGAGCACCGTTATTTATTAACAAAGCATCGGGAACATGCTCGGTATTTGTTAAGTGCTGAAGAAGAAGCCATTTTAGCAAAAATGCAATTGACGGGGAGTCATGCCTGGTCACAATTTCGTGATCAAGTCACTTCAAGTTTAGAATTTACAATGACACAAGCTGAAGAAGAACAAACTTTACCAATTACAATGGTGAGTAAATTTTTGATGGATGCAGATCCTGATATTCGACGTGAGGCATACTTCAGTGCCAATAAAGCATACGCGACTGCAGCAGATAGCGCAGCAATGGCACTGAATTCAATCAAAGGCGAATCAATTACCGAAAATAAATTGCGAGGGTATGATTCGTTGTTGCAAGAAATTTTGCTTGATTCACATTTGCAAGAAGCGACGCTCACAACAATGTTGCGAGTGATTGAACAATCGCTGCCAATCTTTCAACGCTATTATAAAATTAAGGCACGTTTACTCGGTCATGTGGATGGATTGAAACCCTATGATTTATATGCTCCACTTGGCACTGCAGATCTCAACTATGATTTAGAAGCAGGGTGTCAATTTGTTGTCGAGACTTTAGCAACAGTTCATCCACAAATGAGTGAATTTATCGCACAGGCTATCGAGAAATCATGGATTGATTTTTTACCTCGTGCGGATAAAGTTGGGGGTGCGTTCTGCCAAAATATTCGTGGATTCGGCGAGAGTCGCATTTTGTTGAATTATAATGGGACGTATAATGATGTTTCAACGCTAGCACATGAATTGGGACATGCTTATCATGGTCACGTCTTGAATCAAGAGTCAGTGTTGAACACCTCGTATCCGATGCCATTAGCAGAAACAGCTTCAACGTTCAATGAAATTTTAATTGCACAAGCAATCAAAAAATCAGCAGATGATCAAACGCTATTTACAATTTTGAATCAAGAATTGAGTACCCATGCATTAATTAACAATGGAGTCTATGCCCGATTTTTATTTGAAGATGCAGTGATTAAACGCCGCGAACAAGGGCTCTTAAGCCGCGAAGAAATTTGTGAACTCTATCATGAATGCGAAACGAAAGCTTATGGAGAAGCTGTCGACTTAAGTGAAAGCCAAAGTTTAGGTTGGGTTATGACACCACACTACTATATTCCAGGGTTTCATTACTATAACTTCCCATACACATTTGGTTTACTCTATGCCAAAGGCCTCTATGCGAAGTATTTGAAAAGCCCTGAAACATTCTGTGAGCAATATGACCAAATGCTCCGGCTGACGGGAAAAGCAGATATTGAAGACGTCACAAAAACGATGGGAATTGATGTCCAAGATGAACAATTTTGGTATGATGCCGTTGCCGTCATGGAAGCAGATGTTCAACTTTATGAACAACTCGCAAATAAATTGTATGGAGTATAATCAAGTGCTGACGCCGATTTTGCAAAACAAAGCGTCAAAGGCAAAAACGAAAGGCAAGACAGAAAGTGAAGATGAGAATTGACGAGT
>JTLC01000060.1 GCA_000798955.1 Firmicutes bacterium ZOR0006
ATGAGATCAGTCGCAAGTTGAACTGCTGTGTAGAAACGAACATTATATCCTGATTGACATGCACGTAATCCAAGCGCAATTGCAAGGTGTGTTTTTCCAGCGCCACAATTACCAATCATGACAATATTTTGCTTTTGATTGATAAAATCACAACTCGCTAATTCATTCACGTATGCAGGTGCAACCACTTCTAAACGGTTGAAATCAAATTCATCTAATGTTTTAAAATTTGGAAATTTGGCATTTTTTATCCGTCTTTTTTCTAAATTTTCTTGTCGTTGATCTAGTTCAATCTTGAGTAACTGTTTCAAAAATTCATC
>JTLC01000061.1 GCA_000798955.1 Firmicutes bacterium ZOR0006
GTCTGTCAACATTTATTGTACGACAGGTTGGTACTGTTGTGGGCTTTTTTTATTTCCACTAGTGCAATTTCATTATACAATTAAGCTAATAGAAATAATGAAGGGAATCGCAACAAAAAAGGGGAGAAGCGAATTGTCTAAAAACTTTATACATAAATTAAAGCGAAGTACATTTGGGGCGAGATTAACAGGGGCACTTTTACTGGCGAGCGTTTTACCAGTTTTACTTTTAATTTTTACGGGTTTGTTTTTTATTGACGAGACGACTACGAAAATTATGCGTGAGCAAAGTGAAAATGAAAAAAATCAAATCAATATGATTTTAAATAATCGCGCGTATGAATTAGAACGAATTGGTAATTCTTTTGCCAGGTCGAGCGAATTATATACGGCATTGGATCTCGGCAATCAGGACCAAGTACAAGTATATACAGAAACGATTTTAGCAACACTTGCAGAAATTGATGCGGCGATTGTTTATGACTCATCAGGAACTATTATTGCAAACCAGTTCCGCGAATTTGTTGAGCTAGAACGAGTCATTAATCCAGTTCTGCTCAATCGAACGTTGGGTAGCTCGCTCTATGGTCAAGAATTGAATTTTAGTTATTTAGCAAATGATGGGGATGCATTGTATTTTATTGCTATTGTTCAAATTCAAAATAATGACCCGGATCAACGTCAGGCAACTGGAGGATTAGTCTTAATGGAGCGCCTAGATCAGTTGTTTCTCCAATCACTTTCTAAAAATTTTCATTATAATGTTGCTTTTGTTTCTCAAAATGGTGATGTTTCTGGGACGTGGCAAATTAAGCAATTTATCAAAAATAATCAAATTACAACGACACAATTAACGGAAGATAAAGCTATTACTGTGGCGCATACTGATACAATTCTCATTCCTGTACAAAAACAAGTTTGGGCGATGATTTCATTGGCACCGATCACGTCAGTTTTAGCTGAAATTACAGCAATGATTCAGACAGTACTAGTTATTAGCGTGGGAGTATCGATTGTATTAAGTTTTGTGTTACGCTACGGTATTACACATTCGATTATGAAATTAGTGAAAAGATTACAAAAAATGCGCCAACAAAAGCAAATTCAAAAATTACCACTCAAGGGTCCAATTGAATTACAAGCAGTAGCACAAGCATTTAATGATGTGATTGAAAGTTCAAATACATATCAAGAACAATCAGTCCGAGATGGATTAACGAATAGTTTTAATCAACGTTATTTACAATTATACTTAGATGGTTTGGATTACCAACAAGCCAAAGTCACGGTTTTATTTGGTGATATTGATTTCTTTAAACGCATCAATGATAGTTACGGTCATGCGATGGGAGATCGAGTTATTTGCGATGTCGTGCACTTATTTGAAGATATTCTTGGTGATGAAGCAATCGTTTCACGATATGGGGGTGAAGAGTTTGTAGCTATTTTACCATATACGGATGAGGCAAGCGCCAAGGAGCAAGCAAATCGCATTCGCCAAGCAGTGATGAACCTTAGCTATCCTGAAATAGAGACAGTAATTACGATTAGTATAGGAATTAGTAGCAGTGATGACCACGCTTCTGTTAAGCAAGTTGTTAAATATGCTGATGAAGCAATGTATCAAGCAAAACAAAATGGCCGGAATCAATGTATCAGCTATGAGCTAGACAAGAAAAAATTTAGTCAGAATTAAGTTCTTAAATAGTAAGCTTTGTTATACTGAAAGTAACTTTAAAAAAGAGAGGTTATTATCATGGAATTAAAAGGATCGAAAACGTTAGTGTGCCTCATGAAAGCATTCGCTGGTGAATCACAGGCCCGTCAACGTTATACAATGTATAGTAAAATCGCACAAAAAGAAGGTTATTTACAAATCTCACGTATTTTTGCGGAAACGGCGCATAATGAGGAACGTCATGCGAAAATTTTCTTTCAGCATATGCAAAAAGGATTGGCTGGTGAACAATTTCCATATCCGGTTAATATTACAGCAGATTACCCGGTTGGAGTAGGAACAACAGTAGAAAATTTACGCTATGCAGCAGCAGGTGAAGATGAGGAAAATGAAGTATTATATCCTGAATTTGCTGCCACTGCCCAAAGTGAAGGATTTAAGGCAATTGCTCATAGCTTTCGCCAGATTGGTGAAATTGAAGCACATCACCGGAATCGTTACCAACGACTAGCATCATTAGTAGAAAATGGTGAAGTCTTTGAAAAAGTTGAGCCCGTAGCGTGGATCTGTGATGAATGTGGTCACATTCACTATGGGACAAAAGCACCAAAAATTTGTGGTGTTTGCCAACATGAACAAGGACACTTTTCAATCCTTTCGGAAAATTATTAAACAAAAAAACCATCACAATCTACTAATAAGTAGCGTGTGATGGTTTTTTATTATTTCATTGGGATAAAATGAAACCACTTTTCGGCAAAGGGATGCTCAAGGTTATTAAGTGCTTGCCAATCCGCGGTAATCATCTGATAGAGTGAACCATCACCATGACTATGTTTCATTTCTCGACCGTCAACACTATGAGCATAGGCAATTTGGACTGCTGTGCCTGTCAATAATAATTCATCAGCAACATAGGTTGTCGAGCGATCAATCGGTGCCTCATCAACTGTGATACCGCGATGAGCTAAAAGTTCACGAACGGTACGCATACTGATGCCTTCTAACGCACCAACACCGAGCGGTGGTGTCATAATTCGGTCACGATAACGGATGATGACATTAGCAACAGCTGCTTCAGTTAATAAGCCATTTTCATCAAAGAGTAGTGCTTCATCAAATCCTGCTAAGTGAGCTTGGTGTGTGGCCATCATTGAATTAATATAAGCACCACCAGCTTTGGCTTTTGTTGAAATCGCGTTATCAGAATATTTTCGGAAACTCGATGTCATTAAGCGCATTCCCCCATCGTGAGATAAATAATTATCCATTGACTGCATATAAATTGCGAGCTGAAAAGTTAATCCGTCCAATTTTGGTCCGATTCGGCAGTCATCACAAAAAATAAATGGGCGGATATAAAACTTACCTTGTGGATTATTTTTACGGACAAGTGCTTCCATAATTGCAGCAAACTCATCAAATTCAAGATAAAAATCAAAAGCCATAATTTTAGCTGCATTCATGAGCCGCTCCCAGTGATCACGAAGACGGAAAATACGAACACCGTCTGCAAAAACGAAACCGCGAATTCCTGCAAAGACTAAGCTGCCATATTGGAGTGAATTTGCTGCTAAAGAAACACCAGCTTCATGAAGTGGCATAATTTCTTCGGCAAAGTAAGCATACGGTAACATTTGTGGACCAAGTTTTTCTTTAATACGTTGTGACATAATACATTCCCCTTTTCTTTTTAAGTGTAATGATTTTCGAAATAGAATAGGTGGTTTTAAAAATCAAATCGATTCTCACCCAACCATTGTTTTGCAAAATTAACAGCTTCGCGAACTGAAAAAAGTTTGACTTGAGCTTGTGCAACGTACCTTTGAGTAATGGGGTACGTTTTCGCAAACGCTTTTCCTAAATCAGAAAAATCAATTGAGTCGTAATCGAAATCTTCAAACCAGACCCACTCTCTTACCCCATTTTTGAGTAAAGGTGCCCCCATTTGCATCTTTGGTGTCGATGATCGCAAGGCCTCACCCATGTGGAAACTCGAGCAAACATCGAAATCAACGCCGAGTAAAAGAATTTTGGCATTTAACTTATAAAGCTGCCCAATCGGTGAGTTTTTACCAAATTGAGGTGTGAGAGCATGAATCCGTGTAATGTGTTCGGCTAGAGCACCGTAAGCAGCAAAAGATGTTTGTGGATGATTAGAACGATGACTTCCATCGATAGTACGAAAAAGCTCAGCAATCACACCAACACCAGAAGTTGGTGTGAGGAGTGGATCAAAGGCGGGCATTTGTTCGCGAATTACATCGATCCACTCGGCAGGAACCGGTGGGTTCTCCCAATCTTGCGGATCGGAAACTTGGCTACTATGTGCTGGCATGACAATAGTGCCAGTTTCACCAACTGTAGCGATTAAAGCTTCAATTACAGCTTGTGCTCCACCACAGACCCAACCAAGAGATGAGAGTGAACTGTGAACAAGAACGATATCTCCTTCGCAGAGACCAATTTTGTGAAAATCACGAATTAATGTTTTGACAGTAACAGGTGATGTTGAGTGTGTAATAATTTTTTTTTCAGACACAAGGCAGACTCCTTTCTCATTTAGTATCAGTATAGCGTTTTTCGAATCAGAAGACGATAGAAAAATGACTTGAAAAATAAGATACACCTTCAGAAAACGCTGCCAACTCAACACACCCGAAAGCGTTGTTTTTTGGAAAAGCAAAAAAAACAAAAAAAGCAAAAAAAGTAACGAAAAAGTGTTGACGGA
>JTLC01000062.1 GCA_000798955.1 Firmicutes bacterium ZOR0006
GCCTTTGGATTTCAAAACTTAGCACGTACTGAGAAGTTGATGATTATGCGAACTTCTTCCGCCCACTAAATTGACAAAGAACCAAAAATTATTGTTATCTGATATTTATAATATTTTAGAATTATTAGTTAGCTCATGATATGCCAAAGGTTATAAAAAAATAATAAAAAACGAAATAGTGAACAAAATCATTAATACATTCTGAAAACGCTTAAAAAAGTGCAAATAGATTGAAATGTCACACGCTTTCAGGTAAAATGAAAGAGAACTGATTTTTACTCGAAAAACAAAAGGAGAAATAATAATGGCACAAGTTACAATCACAATTACAGATCCAAGCGGAATTCACGCTCGTCCAGCAACTGTATTAGTAAATGCAGCAGGACAATATACTTCTGATTTAAAATTAGAGTATAATGGAAACCAAGTAAACTTAAAATCAATCATGGGTGTTATGTCTTTAGCAGTTCCAACAGGAGCTGACGTAACAATCATTGCTGAAGGTGATGATGCAGAGGCAGCAATCGCTGGAATCGCTTCAGTTATGAAAGATCAAGGTTTAGCTCAATAATCTTGATTTTTGGGGAGGCGTGCCTCCCTTTCTTTTTTAAGTAGGAAATAGTAAGACAGAAAATAATCAACAATTTGGAAGGAATGAATGACCATGGAATTTAAAGGTATTGGTGCTTCAAGTGGGATTGCAATTGCAAAAGTATATAAATTACAACACCCAGATTTAACAGTAACAAAAACAACTGTTGAGGATACTGCAGCAGAATTAGCAAAATTCGATGCAGCAATCGCAAAGGCTGAAGGAGAATTAGCAAAAATTCGTGAAAACGCACTTGCTTCAATGGGTGAAGAAAAAGCAGCGATTTTCGATGCACACATTACAATGTTAAATGACCCTGAACTAATGAGCGGAGTACGTTCAAAAGTACAAGGTGAAAGTGTAAATGCGGCATTTGCTTTAAATGAAGTTGCAAACATGTTCATCATGATGTTCGAAGCAATGGACAATGAATATATGCGTGAACGTGCAGCAGATATTAAAGACGTAACAGCACGTGTATTAGCACACTTATTAGGAAAATTCATTCCTGATTTAACATTAATTAATGAACCAGTTGTTATTGTTGCTGAAGATTTAACACCTTCTGATACAGCACAATTAAACCGTCAATTCGTTAAAGGATTTGCGACAAATATTGGTGGACGTACATCGCATTCAGCGATCATGGCACGTTCATTAGAAATTCCAGCAGTAGTTGGTCTTTCAAATATTTTAGAATCAGTTGAAGGCAATGAAGCTATCGTTTTAGACGGAACAAGTGGAGAAGTTATTGTAAATCCATCAGCAGATGTTGTAGCAGCGTACGAAGCAAAAGCAGATGCTTTCGCAAAACGTAAAGAACAATTAAAACTATTAAAAGACGCGGAATCAGTAACAGCTGACGGGCACCACGTTGAATTAGTAGCAAACATTGGAACGCCAAACGATGTTGAAGGTGTGATTGCAAATGGTGGAGAAGGAGTCGGTTTATACCGTACAGAATTCTTATACATGGATTCATCAACTGCACCGACAGAAGATGAGCAATTTGCAGCATACAAACAAGTATTAGAATCAATGGGAGCTGGGAAACCAGTTGTTGTGCGTACTTTAGATATCGGTGGAGATAAAAAATTACCATATTTACCGTTACCACATGAAGAAAATCCATTCTTAGGATACCGTGCAATTCGTATGTGTATTGGTGATCACCAAGAAATTTTCCGTACACAATTGCGTGCATTATTACGCGCATCTGTTTATGGTGACTTAAAAATTATGTTCCCAATGATTACAACAGTGAACGAATTCGTTGAAGCAAAAGCAATGCTTTTAGAAGAAGATGCGAAATTACGTGAAGCTGGTGTAGCAGTAAGTGATAGCTACGAAGTCGGAATGATGATGGAAGTACCTGCAGCAGCAGTATTAGCACCACAATTCGCCAAAGTATCTGATTTCTTCTCAATCGGAACAAATGACTTGATCGGTTATACAATGGCAGCAGACCGTATGAACGAAAAAGTATCATACTTATACCAACCATACAACCCATCAATTTTAACATTAGTTAAAATGATTATTGACGCTTCTCATGCAGAAGGAAAATGGACAGGAATGTGTGGGGAAATGGCTGGTGATTTAACAGCAGTACCATTACTTGTTGGTTTAGGATTAGATGAGTTCTCAATGAGTGCAACATCTGTTTTATCAGTTCGTGAATTAGTTCGTGGATTAAACATGAGCGAAATGAAAGAAATGGCTGAAAAAGCATTACAAATGGCTACGGCTGAAGAAGTTGTTGCTTTAGTTGAAGAAACATTAGCAAAATAATCAAAGTAAAGCTAGAAATCAATGATTTCTAGCTTTTTCCTTTGGTAAATAATTGACTTTCAGTGAATGGGCGTTAAAATGAAGCTACTTAAAAATGAAAGAGGGGATAGCTTATGAAAATTAGTCATGGTGAAGCGCGGCAATATGCGAATATTGCACCAACAAGAACAGCAGAAGAACTTGGAAAACTATATGCACCATATACTGAGCCAGAAATGCGAACAAAAATTGAATGGAAACAAATATTGAATCAGACCAGTTATCATATTTTATTTGAAAAAGGAACAGAACCAGCATTTGCAAATGAATTTCACGATAATCATGAAAAAGGGTTATATAGTTGTGGTGCTTGTGGATACCCTGTATTTGGGAGTGAAGCAAAATATGATTCTGGAACAGGATGGCCAAGTTTCTATGCACCATTAAAACCGGAAGTAGTAGAATATGAAATTGATTTTGATATTTTTTATCCACGTACCGAAGTCCACTGTGCTCGTTGTCATGGCCATCTAGGTCATGTTTTTAGTGATGGTCCAGAGCCAACACACTTCCGCTATTGCCTAAACAGCGGTGCCTTAAAGTTCCATCAAGAGTGACGCCACCGGTGTTTCAAAATAGATTTAAAGGAAACAGCAAATTTTGGCGTTCAAGTGGTAGCCACAGATGTACTGGAAAGTCGTTCAGAAATCGTGGCGGGCTTGACAAAAAGTTTGCAGGTAAAAAAAACTACGAATACCTTATTCTGAAGGTATCGTAGTTTTTTCAAGTGTATAGAGATCAATGCTTGGAGCATTGAACAGACGAATTGGTAAATCTGCTTGATTTCCAAGGCCACGATTGACATAAAGCGACTGAGCTCCTTTATTGACATCGGAAACCGTGAATTCTTGTCCTTGAGCAGGGGCTAAAAGGTTTCGCAATCCAGGAATATTAATTTGTCCAGCGAGTGAATGTCCAGAAAGTTGAACATCGACTGGAAATTGTTTAGTAATGGCAAAACTATCAGGGTAATGATGAATGACAAAACTAAATTTTTCTGGGCTGATTTGACTTAAAATATTTTGCATTGTGGCTGGATCAGTTTGGGGATCAAAAGTAGCTACTTGAAGGGCATCAAGTGTTTGATAATAAATAGAATGAATTTGATTAGGCTCTAAATAAATAAATCCAGCATTTGTAAATAGTGAAATGATTGCATCTTTATTTGCTAAATCTTGTTCACCAAGTGTAAAGAATTTACCAGCTGGCGCCTCTAGTTCAAGTAAGAGATTTTGGACAACAGCTAAATCGAGATTGGGAAATTGATTCATATCAACAAGATCACCAAGAAAAAAAATAAGTGTCGGATTTTCATTGTTGATTTTTTGGACAACAGTTTTAAATTGTTCGACGGTATAATTATTCAGCAAATATGTATCACTAAAGACAGCAATCTTTTCAAAATTGAAGCTTGCCGGAATTTCTGAACTTGAAATTTTTGTTTTATTAATTTGGAATTCTTTCGTTCCAACAAGAAAGCCATAACTAAAAGCAGCCGTTACAAAAGCAAATGTTAATATAATAAGGAGTAATAAACGTTTAATCATGGCAAGCCTCCGACAAAAATAGATGTTATAGGTATTGTAAGAAAAAATATTGCATTTGGCAAGTGCTGCATAAAAAAACGTTAAGTTTCCTTAACGTTTTTTATGTTTATGCTTGTGTTGCAGAAGCAATAATCTTACTACTTAATGCTTGCGGTACCTGAGCGTAGTGATTAAATTGCATTTCAAAGAATCCTTGACCTTGGGTCATCGCTTTGAGTTCAATTGCGTACTGAACTAATTCAGCAAAAGGAATTTGGGCTGTAATTTTTTGTTTACCACGTTTATGAACATCCATCCCAAGAACACGTCCACGTTTACGAGTAACATCACCGATAATATCACCAGTAAATTGTTCAGGGACAAAAATCGTTAAGTCCATAATCGGCTCAAGAAGAACAGGGTTTGCTTTCGTCAAGCCATCTTTAAATGCAAGGTGAGCAGCTGTTTTAAAAGCCATTTCTGATGAATCAACATCATGATATGAACCATCAAAAAGGACAGCCTTTAAATTCGTAACAGGAAAACCGGCTAAAACACCTTTTGTAAGTGATTCGCGAAGACCTTTTTCAACGGCGGGAATATAGTTTTTTGGAACACTACCACCAACGATTTCCTCACTAAATTCAAATTCTGTGTCAATTGGCGAGAAGCGAATTTTCACGTCACCATATTGTCCGTGACCACCACTTTGTTTTTTGTGTTTTCCTTGAACTTCAACAGTTGCTGTAATCGTTTCGCGATAAGCGACTTTCAAAGCTTCAGTGATAATTGACACACCAAATTTTTCTTTTAGTTTTTGTGAGAGAGCTTCGAAGTGAAGTTCACCTTGTAATCCAACAACTAATTGGTGAGTCTCAAGGTTTCGCTCGATTGTAATTGATGGATCCTCTTCTTGAAGTTTTTGGAGTGCTTGTGATAATTTTTCATCATCATTTTGCTTCTCAGGTTGAATGGCAACAAATAACTGAGAAGTTGGGAATTTAATTGCTTCATAAGCAGGCCATTTTGCATCTGTACTAATTGTATCATTAGTGCTGAAAGTAGCAGCTTTTACGAGCACGATAATATCACCAGCATAAGCAGTTGTTTGCTCAATCAATTCATTACGATTGTAGGTATAAAATTTACCAATTTTATCAGATTGACCCTTGGAAATATTTGTAACGACTGTTTCAGCTGTTAATGAACCGGAGCGAACTTGTAGCAAGGAAATTTTACCGATAAAGCGATCAACAACTGTTTTAAAAACAAACCCACTGAAAGGTAAGTTTTGATCAGGCGAAATTCTAGCATCAGTTGGCGCAGGCAAATAATCCCAAATCATATTGAGTAGTGTTCTCACACCGATATTGTGAAGGGTTGATCCACAAAGAACAGGAATTAATGAACCGTCAAGGACACCAGCACGTAATCCACTTTGGACTTGTTCATCGCTGAGTTGTTCACCACTTAAGAATAAATCGAGTAAAACTTCATCGGTTTCAGCTACTGATTCTAATAACATTTCACGTAATGGCTCAACTTCAGAAAGGTAGACTTCAGGAATAACAGTGTCATGACATGCTTGAGCTTTAGCATCAAATTCACTTGCTGTCATTTTTGCAATATTGATATAGCCAGTAAATGTTGGGTTATGCATCGGTAAATGAAATGGAACAATGCGTTTTCCATATTGTTCTCGTAATTGTGCAAGTAAATCTGCAAAATTTGCTTCAGAATCATCAATTTTATTCATAAAAATAAAGCGAGGTACTGATTGTTCATCAGTTGCTTCAATGGCTTTATGTGTTCCTAATTGCAGTTCGCTCGTAGCATCAACAACAATAACAGCACTATCGACAGCTGTAAATGCTGATTTGATTTCGGCATAAAAGTCACTTGAACCTGGCGTGTCAATAAAATTGTATTTATGATCTTGCCAAGGAATACTAAACAACTCTAATCCGGTACTAGCCACTTGTTCTTTTGGCACTACTAATGCTGAATCAAGGTGCGCGGTGAAGCTCATAGCCTCCTTTAAGTATGATTTTCCAAATCCACTTTGACCTAATAAGATGACGTTTCGGATCTTATCACTTGAGTAACTAAACATCTTAAACCACTCCTTTTGTGTTAGCGCTATCATCGAAAAGAAAAAAATAAAAAAATTCGGTGATTAACTTACTTTTAATATATACCCGTACCAAAATAAAGGCAACGTTTTTTGTGAAATTCAATAAATTTTCATAAACTATTATGCTATAATAAACGAGAAAAGGAGTGAAGAAAATGTTTCAACCATTCAGTGATACGCTCACAACTGAAGAAAAATATCACCAAGCACTACTTATGATTGAAGGGACGCTCATGGGTGAATCAAATGAGATTGCACGACTTGCGAATATTAGTGCCGTGCTAGCAACAGTACTAACAGATATTAATTGGGTTGGCTTTTATCTAGCTGATACAAATCAAAAAACATTGACGTTAGGCCCATTCCAAGGTTTGCCGGCGTGTACCCGTATTGCTTTCAATCGTGGAGTTTGTGGAGCAGCTGCTCAAACACGTACAACTCAAAGAATTCGTGATGTGCATGCATTTCCAGGACATATTGCTTGTGATAGTCAGAGTGCATCTGAACTTGTCGTGCCGATTCTTATCAATGATTTAGTGTATGGTGTTTTAGATATTGATTCCCCAACTCGAGATCGTTTTCAAAAAGCAGAGCAAGATTTTATTGAGGCAGTTTGTGCGAAAATGAGTCATTATTTTGAAAAAGAAAAGAACGGAGCATAATGATGAGTGAAGTGAAAGAGCAAATGAAACAGTTACGTGATGAAATGGTGGAACGTGTACAGGCGTTTCTCGTTCGTCAAGAAGTAGCACAGTATTTTGTTGAAGTCTATATGAGTGATATTTTTGCCGCGGAGTTTGAGAGTGATGAAGAAATTGATCAAGCAATTCATGACTACATTATTCAAATGTTTGGTGAATATTTGGTATTCAGTCCAGATGTACCAACACTATTTGAGCAATATGCTCAAGCTGGTCTGATGATGTATACGGATTATGAGGGAAATTATATTCAATTGGCAACCGTAAAGGCTGAAGCTTTAATTCAGTCACTCGAACAACTACCAACAGTGAGTTTGGATGAACGGGCAACACAAGCGGTAGCAACATTCGAACGCTTCGCTGGGCAACAAACAGTCATTGATGAAAGTGATTTAGCCGATCAAGTATTAGCACATAAAAATGCCTACTTGTATTTAGCACTCTTATACCTCCAAGCGACAACAGAATCAACACTTCAACAAATGGTTTATTTACAACAGTATTTACAACATGTTGAAGTCGTCTATTTGACACCAGCAGCCCAAGCACTGTTAGTAAGACAATTACACATGCAAGGTTATATTAGTGGTGTAGATGAGGAGTTGCATTTAACAAGTAAGACTGCAACTTTATTTGAAAACTTAGAGATAGCGGTGGAAAATGAAAAGCCACTTACGTTTGAACAACAACTTGAAAAATTTTAGCATAAAAAAAA
>JTLC01000063.1 GCA_000798955.1 Firmicutes bacterium ZOR0006
TAGCCATTTTAGTTCCTCCGGGTTTTGGTATTTAAATTATACCATACTGTCTTTTACCTTTGGTCCAATTTATATTCTACATCCACGTGAATCCTATCTACAATCGTAAAGATAATCAAGTCACGGTATCACTGACAGTAAAGTATCTCGACCAGCAGACCAAAGCAACGCAAGTATCTCAATTTGATTTGGTGCTAGAAAAAGTAGGAAATAACTGGAAGATTATAAAATAACTTTTAGTACATGGTTATAGCTATTTTGTAACCACGTTCTCCTTTGACAAAAAATCGGATATATCTTTACAAATATACTCTTATGTGCTAATGTTAATATAAGTATATAAAAGGAGTTAATAAATATGCGGCAAGGTATTCTTAAATAAACTGTCAATTTGATAGTGGGAACAAATAATTAGATGTCCCTTTTTAGGAGGGGTTAGTTTTTTGTACCCAGTGATAAGAGTATCTGTCACTGGGATTTTTTATGCCTTTTTGGCTTTTGAATAGAGGAAAATCACATGAAAATTATTAATATAGGTGTTTTAGCTCATGTTGATGCAGGAAAAACTACCTTAACAGAAAGCTTATTATATAACAGTGGAGCGATTACAGAATTAGGAAGCGTGGACAAAGGTACAACGAGGACGGATAATACGCTTTTAGAACGTCAGAGAGGAATTACAATTCAGACAGGAATAACCTCTTTTCAGTGGGAAAATACGAAGGTGAACATCATAGACACGCCAGGACATATGGATTTCTTAGCAGAAGTATATCGTTCATTATCAGTTTTAGATGGGGCAATTCTACTGATTTCTGCAAAAGATGGCGTACAAGCACAAACTCGTATATTATTTCATGCACTTAGGAAAATGGGGATTCCCACAATCTTTTTTATCAATAAGATTGACCAAAATGGAATTGATTTATCAACGGTTTATCAGGATATTAAAGAGAAACTTTCTGCCGAAATTGTAATCAAACAGAAGGTAGAACTGCATCCTAATATGCGTGTAATGAACTTTACCGAATCTGAACAATGGGATATGGTAATAGAAGGAAATGATTACCTTTTGGAGAAATATATGTCCGGTAAATCATTAGAAGCATTAGAACTCGAACAAGAGGAAAGCATAAGATTTCATAATTGTTCCCTGTTCCCTGTTTATCACGGAAGTGCAAAAAACAATATAGGGATTGATAACCTTATAGAAGTGATTACGAATAAATTTTATTCATCAACACATCGAGGTCAGTCTGAACTTTGCGGAAAAGTTTTCAAAATTGAGTATTCGGAAAAAAGACAGCGTCTTGCATATATACGTCTTTATAGTGGCGTACTGCATTTGCGAGATTCGGTTAGAATATCGGAAAAGGAAAAAATAAAAATTACAGAAATGTATACTTCAATAAATGGTGAATTATGTAAAATCGATAAGGCTTATTCCGGGGAAATTGTTATTTTGCAGAATGAGTTTTTGAAGTTAAATAGTGTTCTTGGAGATACAAAGCTATTGCCACAGAGAGAGAGAATTGAAAATCCCCTCCCTCTGCTGCAAACGACTGTTGAACCGAGCAAACCTCAACAAAGGGAAATGTTACTTGATGCACTTTTAGAAATCTCCGACAGTGACCCGCTTCTGCGATATTATGTGGATTCTGCGACACATGAAATCATACTTTCTTTCTTAGGGAAAGTACAAATGGAAGTGACTTGTGCTCTGCTGCAAGAAAAGTATCATGTGGAGATAGAAATAAAAGAGCCTACAGTCATTTATATGGAAAGACCGTTAAAAAAAGCAGAGTATACCATTCACATCGAAGTTCCACCGAATCCTTTCTGGGCTTCCATTGGTCTATCTGTAGCACAGCTTCCATTAGGGAGCGGAGTACAGTATGAGAGCTCGGTTTCTCTTGGATACTTAAATCAATCGTTTCAAAATGCAGTTATGGAGGGGATACGCTATGGCTGTGAACAAGGATTGTATGGTTGGAATGTGACGGACTGTAAAATCTGTTTTAAGTATGGCTTATACTATAGCCCTGTTAGTACCCCAGCAGATTTTCGGATGCTTGCTCCTATTGTATTGGAACAAGTCTTAAAAAAAGCTGGAACAGAATTGTTAGAGCCATATCTTAGTTTTAAAATTTATGCGCCACAGGAATATCTTTCACGAGCATACAACGATGCTCCTAAATATTGTGCGAACATCGTAGACACTCAATTGAAAAATAATGAGGTCATTCTTAGTGGAGAAATCCCTGCTCGGTGTATTCAAGAATATCGTAGTGATTTAACTTTCTTTACAAATGGACGTAGTGTTTGTTTAACAGAGTTAAAAGGGTACCATGTTACTACCGGTGAACCTGTTTGCCAGCCCCGTCGTCCAAATAGTCGGATAGATAAAGTACGATATATGTTCAATAAAATAACTTAGTGTATTTTATGTTGTTATATAAATATGGTTTCTTGTTAAATAAGATGAAATATTTTTTAATAAAGATTTGAATTAAAGTGTAAAGGAGGAGATAGTTATTATAAACTACAAGTGGATATTGTGTCCTGTATGTGGAAATAAAACACGATTAAAGATAAGGGAGGATACTGAATTAAAAAAATTCCCCCTCTCTTGTCCGAAATGCAGACAAGAAAATTTAATTGAAATAAAGCAGTTCAAGTTAACTGTGATTACAGAGCCAGACGCAAAGACGCAGAGCCGATAATCTGAGATTAGCATTCTCATTTTATCGGCTCTTTCTGTTTTATGTATTGTTATTATGATTAGTTTTTGATGTTTCTTGATTCATTGATACCACTAGCTAAGGCTTCAATCAACGATAGTTCTTTATCTGTGAAGTTATCCAGTAGTTTTTCTACCTGTAATCTTCGGGTACTTTTCGTCAGATCATTATGAGGTAAGAAAAACTCATCAACGGACACATCAAGTAATGATACAAGGTCATAGAGGACTTGTATGCTTGGGTGTTGCCCTTTATTTTCAATATTAGTTAGGTAACGTGGGTCAATCTCAATCAATGCTCCCACTTGTTCACGAGTTAAACCTCGCTTCATTCGAGCTTCTTTGATTGCTAAACCAAAGGCTCTAAAATCGAATTTATCTTCTTTCTTACGCATAATAGACCACCTCTATACATTTTACTGTTCCTGTTGAATTTGAAACAGGTATAGAAAAACGTGTTAAATAGTTTTTCAGTTCCTATTAAATTACATTCTTAAAAGCACTACTCAACTTCAATAAAAAAACCGTTGTTTGGAAATGCTATTCGTGCTGTAAAAATATAAATCTCACTTTCAAATGGCGGTTTAATGGAGATAAACGTCGCCATGAGATATATTACATATAGTCTGATTCCTAGGTTGTTATCAAAAAAAGTTATCCACCAGCAATAGACAAATACGTCTATCGATGTGGTTTTATACATCATATAACAAGAATAATTAAAGCATATAAACAGAGAAATCAATCTGTCTATGTGCTTTTTTTGTATCTCTGGATATTTTTTAATGTTTTTTCAATTCTTAATGCAACAAATCGCCCTTTCACATTGGGAGTAAGAGTGAAAGGAGATAAAAGAGCAAAGCTCACTTCCTTTCCAAAGAAAGGGGGTGAGAAACATGAAACCATCTTCTTTTCAAGAGAGAATTGAACATCAGTTTGATTTTATCTGTATGCGAGCTATGGACGACGAGCGGAAGAATTATTTCCTTTATCTTTCAAGGCTGGCAAAGCGTGAAGTGTCCTTTTCGGATATTGGCGATTATCTCGTCAATCAGTTTGCAACGACAGACAGCTATTCATCTGATTTTCAAATTTTTACGCTCAATGATATTTCTGTTGGTATCGAAAATGATTTATTGAGTGAAGCACTAAAAGAATTGCCAGACAAGAAGCGTGAAATCCTACTGCTGTTCTATTTTATGGACATGAGTGATTCAGAAATAGCGGATTTACTGAAATTGAACCGCTCTACTGTCTATCGACATAGAACCAGTGGACTAGACTTAATCAAGAAGTTTATGGAGGAGGAAAATGAAGAATGAGAAAAGAATATTCCAGAATTCCGTTTCCAATGATTGTAAGGGCTTGTGATGGCGATACAGAAGCGATTAACCAGATTCTTCATCATTACAGAGGGTACATTACAAAACGCTCTCTTAGACTGATGAAAGATGAGTATGGCAATCAAAGTATGGTCGTTGATGAAGTTTTACGTGGACGAATGGAAACCAGACTGATTACAAAAATCCTGTCATTTGAAATTGAGTGACACTGCCCTATTTCTTTGTTCCTTGAAAACTGAATAATAGCAGTCGAATACATTTCGATAAGAAAAGAGCCAGCGGAGCTGACCGCCATGACCTATCCCCTAAAGATAGCGAGCGATTCAGTCAATGATCCAAGAAGCAATCTTTAGCAGGATTGCCAGCGAAGACATTCCTATCGTGATAATGATACTCCTGTACAGTCACAGTCCGAGCGTTCAAAGCGTCGCAGGCAATGAGTACAGTTGGACGAGAACCGTGCAAGGGTGAAATTCCCGTGAGCTTTGCTAAAGCTGTTCGATTGCTTGTAAAACTCCATGCTGTTTCTGTTTTATGTAGAAGCAGTATAACCGTGATTATCTTTGCAACAAAGTGAGGTGAAGCTATGCAAGAGAATAGTCAAAATAAAACTATGTGTATTGATAATACAAAATTTTATGTGATTTCAAAATTTATAGGAGCTGTAACACTTCAACATCTTATAAAGAGATTGATAAAAAATGAGGTAGGACAGGTCGTTAAATGACACTAAAACAGTCAAATAAATAGCTGAAACCCCTATGAGGGCGTGGTATAATGGAATGGATATGAGTTGTTTGTTTGCTGTGGAAAGGAGCTTACATTGTTAAAACAGCAAGCAAATAATAAAGAAAAAGTTGCATTATACTCTCGCCTTTCACGAGATGATGGGTTGGACAAAGAAAGTAATAGCATTGCTAATCAAAGAGAAATGTTGAAGCGATATGCGAAAGAAAACAAGTTTTATGTATATGATGAGTACATTGATGATGGATTCAGCGGAACAACTTTTAACAGACCTGCATTGAATCGAATGTTTGAAGATATTGAAGCAGGAAAAGTTAATGTAGTTCTGGTCAAGGATATGTCACGTCTAGGACGGAACAATGCACTATTCATGTACTATGTGGAAGAAGTTTTTCCAGATTTAGATGTTCGCTTTATCGCTATCAATGATATGGTTGATACTGCACAAGATGATAACGAAATTATGCCCTTCAAATCTGTCTTGAACGAATATTATGCTCGTGATATATCAAAGAAAATCCGTAGTTCAATACGAACAACAGCTTTGACTGGCGGTTTTACAGGTGCATTTGCTCCTTATGGTTATTTAGTTGACCCAGAGAACAAAAAGAAATTGATTGTTGACCCTGAAACAGCGCCGATTGTGAAGCGGATTTTTGAATTATCACAACAAGGTACAAGTACACATCAAATCGCAAGGATACTTTGTAAAGATGGAATTTTAGTTCCTAGAGCCTATCGAGCAAAGAAAAAAGGGATTTTGGAGCAAAGCAAAGGATTTACGTTTCCTACTGATTGGGTTGGAAAGAATGTTAAGATGATTTTGGAAAATCAAGTTTATCTAGGACACATGGTATCTCATAAATCACAAACCAAATCATTCAAGAACAAGAAAATCGTTCCTGTGCCAAAAGAAGATTGGATAGTGGTTGAGAATACTCATGAAGCTATTATCGATAAGGAAACTTTTGAGATAGTACAAAAATTTATTAGTGTAAAGAAACAGCCTAACAAAACAGGGAAACCCAATATCTTTGTGGGATTGGTTAAGTGTCCAGATTGTGGAAGAAATTTAGCGTATTCCAATCCAAACGGAAATGAACCAAGATTCCGTTGCAGAACATACGCAAGAAATACCGAACTTTGCACTACTCACGCAATTTCATACAAAGCTTTATATGAAATTGTTCAAAATGATATTAAAAATCATGTAAATAGTATGGAAGAACTAGGAGACCATTTTATCAAAGAAATGCGAGAGCTAAGTGAAACGAGCGGAAGTCAGAAGATTCATCAATTCAACCAAGAATTAGTTTCCTTAGAGAAACGGATTGATGAAATAGACAGTATTTTTACCAAACTTATAGAGCAAAATGCTTTAGGGAAAATAACTGATGAAAGATTCTCTAAAATGTCTATGAACTATGAAACTGAACAAGCAGAGGTAGTGCAAAGCTATAGAGAATTAAAGTCAAAAATAAAATCCGAAGAGGAGAAAGTACAGGGTACGGATAGATTCCTTGAAACTATTAGTAAATACAAAGATGTTACAGAGTTAAACCGTTCTATGCTGTGTGAGCTGATTGATTCAATTTACGTGTATCAAGCAGAGGGAATCGGTAAAGAACGTACTCAAAAAGTAGAAATCAATTATAGGTTTCTAGCAGTGTCTCATTGATACATTCTCTGAAGGAAATGGTAGAGCTACTAGAATATGGCTAGATCAGATTTTAAAAAATACTCTGGAATTAGTTATTGACTGGAATGATATAGATAAACAAGAATATTTAGCTGCAATGAGTCAATCACATGTAAATACAAGGGGATTAAAAGATTTAATACAGGCACACCTAACACCCCAAATTGATAATAAAGAATTATTTTTTAAAGGCATTGACTCATCTTATTGGTATGAAGGATTGAACGAATATAAAACAATGGATATTTATTATAAAAAAGGATAGAGGCGATATAATGACTATTTTAACTAGAAGAGCCAATGTTTTTTTAGCAAAAAAAACATTGGTTGAGAATATTTATAACAGTGCGTACTTAGAAGGCTGTAATATTACTTTTCCGCAAACACAGACATTATTAGAAGGATCAAAGGTATCTGGAATTGTTGTAGATGATATTCAAATAGTTTTGAACTTAAGAGATGCATGGAAATATATCTTAAATACTTTAGATGAACCGTTAACAGTGGAATATATTTGTAACGTTAACTCTAAAATATCTTATAATGAAAGCTTAGATTGGGGAGTACTTCGTTATGGGCATGTAGGAGTTTCTGGTACAAATTGGATTCCAAAAATACCAAACAAGGAAGAAGTAATACAAAATATTCAAAACATTTTAGAGATTAAAGATCCGATTGAACGTGCAACGGAATATTGTTGCTATGCTATTAAAAATCAGTTGTTTTGGGATGGTAACAAAAGAACATCGCTGATGATTGCAAATAAAATATTGATTGAAAATGGATATGGGGTGCTTTCAATATCACCAGAAAATGGTGAAGAATATAATACTGCCTTATCTCATTACTATAATACAGATGATAAAATACCATTTAAAAATATACTGATAAAATGTATTAAAACAATTGAATTTGCGCATACATTACATGAATTTTGTGATGTGACAAAAGAAGAAGTGAATAAGCAATCAAATGAGCGGTAATGCTGTAAAATAGCAAAAAGTAACAAATTGGTAACAAAAGAAATCCCAACCAGTGATTACTGTGCGTAAAACAGCATTTTAACGTATATATTTGCGTTAAAAACATAAAAAAACACTATATGTTACAAGTTTTCATTTCATGGAAAAATAAGAGAGAGCCTGACGTCGTTTTTGCAGCAATGAAATAGTGGCAAAAACAAAAGGCCAAACATAAGCAAAAAAATCCAGTACTTCCTCAAAAAAAAGGGGAGGGCTGGATTTTGGCTTATGTAAGACTTTTGTAGGCGGAAGCTCGTTTAGAGAGAGTATGCCAAAAGCCAGTAAATAAAAGCTTTCATGTTTTTGTTTCAAGGCTAGGAGTAACAAATAAGTAACAAAAAACCACGAAAAATTCAATTTTCGTGGTTTTTTTACGGTATTTAGGCGATTTCTTGATTTAGATACTATGAATGCTAAGATAAAAGTAGACCAAAAGGATCTGAAATGCTCGTAAAATAGTAGACCACTTTAATTGAAAATTCCTATAGA